>JAZQNT010000656.1:0-10651 GCA_045627505.1 Nocardioides sp. | reverse complement strand
GCCCACAAATTCTATATGCCTGCGGGTTCTACCCGCAAAAACAAAAGACCTCAGTATCAACTGAGGTCCGTTGCTGCACCATAAAAATCATGCCCCGGCGCCCCCTCCTCGCCGAGCACGAGTGCCGCCAGGACCGTGGCGTGCCAGGTCCGGAAATCCTTGGCGCTCGCCTCGACGCCGGAGACCTCACGGATGTAGTCGTTCACCAGTTCCGGCGCCAGCCGACGCCACCTGCGCGTTTCCCTGAACGCCAGCAACTCCTCGAACCCGCTGCGCCGACGCTTCAGCTCGGCCACGCCGGCCACCGCCTCGGGGTCGTCGATGACGATTCGGTGGTCCACGCCCGCCTTGCCGGTGAAGGCGAAGACCACCCCGTCCCGACGACGCCGGACGTGTCGCCGGGTCAGCGTGCAGAGCCCGATGCTGCCGTGCTCCTCGGCGTAGGTGTCGCTCCCGATCCGGAAGCAGCCGAGGTCCAGGAGCCGCACCGCCAGCGCGGCTGCCCGCTCCGCCGGCATCCCCGGGAGCGCCAGGTCCCGGGTCACCCGGTCCCGCACGTTGGGCAGTGACTCTCCGAGCGCACGCGCCCGCTCGAACTTCTCCGCTCCCCGCTGCTCGACCCACTGCGGGTGGTAGAGGTACTGGCGCCGACCGGCGGCGTCGACCCCGGTCGCCTGCAGGTGTCCGTTCTCGTGGGGGCAGATCCACACCTGTTCCCAGGCCGGAGGAATGGCGAGGCCGCGGATGCGCAGCACGTCCGCGTCCGCGAGCCTGTGACCGGCCTGGTCGAGGTGGACGAAGCCTCGCCCCGCGCGGCGCCGGGTCCAGCCGACGTCGCTGGGCGACACCCGACGCAGCCCCGCCGGCACGCTCAGCCCTCGCGGGAGACGGTGGAGGACACCGGTGCTCCGTCGGACCCCACACCGTCGGACCCCACATCGTCGGCCCCCACACCGTCGGCCCCGGAGTGACCCACCGAGTGACCCACCGAGTGACCCGCCGGCTCGTCGGTTCGGTCGTGGGAGGTCAACCGCACCAGGACTCCTCTCCCGTCGACGTCCTCGACCTCCCCCACCGCCAGATGCCCGCCGGCCAACTCGCGTCGCAGGGCGTCCGCCTGGTCCAGGTCTCCCAGCTGCAGGATGGCCTCACCGCCGGGAACGAGGTGCTCCTGGATCACTCGCAGGCAGGCCAGCGCCAGCGCCAACCCGTCCTCACCTCCGTCGATGGCCTCCGCAGGATCCTCCACGAAACCCGCCACCTCATGACTCCGCACCCACGGCGGATCGGCGATGACGAGGACGAACCTCTCATCGGGGCGGACCGCCTCCTCGACGTCGGCCACCCGCACCTCGACGAGGTGGCTGAGACCGGCCCGTCGCGCGTTGGCCTCGATGAAGCTCCCGGCCGCTGGGTTGGCGTCGACGCAGACGAGCTCCCGGGGCGCTCGAGCCACGGTGAGCAGCCCGATCTGCCCGGCACCGGCGCACAGCTCCAGGACGCGTCCCGGCGGGAGTCCACGCAGCAGCTCGGCGGCCCAGGAGGCCTGCCGGACCGTCCACGGCCGTGGCTCCAGCACACGCTGGTCGAAGTCGATGTCGAGCTCTCCGAACCTGATCACATCGCAGCCAGTACCCACTCGGGCGCGTTTCGATGCCGAACCAGCGGGTACTGACGCACTCCAGCAGGGCTGGGTCCCCGGCGGGGGGGTGGCTGGAGAACCCTGCCCGGCCGGGCTCGACGAGCGGAAGGAGACCGCGATGCCGGTGTGCGAGGTCTGCGGGAACGACTACGACAAGAGCTTCGAGGTGGTCGCTGCCGGCCAGCGGCACGTGTTCGACAGCTTCGAGTGCGCCATTCACCTGATGGCGCCCATCTGTGAGCACTGCCGTTGCAAGGTCATCGGACACGGCCACGAAGTGGAGGGCAGATTCTACTGCTCTGCCCACTGCGCCCGCGGGGCCGAGGGTGGCTCGCCGGTCTCGGACCGCGCCTGAAGCATGCAGACCCAGCCGCATGGCGAACCAGCCGCGCCGTGTGGCCAGCGGGGGTCAACCAGGGGCGGCAACCAGAAGCGGCGAGCTCAACGGGAGAGGACGTGATCGACGTGCCGAGCAAGAAGGAGGACCCGGGCCCGAGCGTGAAGGACCCCGGGCTCTACGAGGAGCTGCGTGACGAGGGCGCCAGCAAGGAGAAGGCCGCCCGCATCGCCAACGCGGCAGCCAACAGTTCCCGCTCCGAGGTGGGGCGCAAGGGCGGCGAGGCCGGTTCGTACGACGACTGGACCCTCGACGACCTTCGCCACCGCGCGGCGGAGCTGGAGATCGAGGGGCGTTCCTCGATGAACAAGGCCGAACTCATCGACGCCCTACGTCATCACTGAGCGTCATCACTCAGGGGTCACCACTGACCTGGCGCCATCACCATCTGGCACACACCACCCCGTCGGGGTCAGGAAGGAGTGCACGCATGCCCCGAGGCCTGGCCGTCCTGCTCGTCGACCTCCAGAACGCGTACTTCCAGGTGGAGGCACTGGCCGAGCGCCGGACCGAGTTGGTCCAGCGCGTCAACGCCCTGATCACGTGGGCCAAGGTTCACGGGTGCCCGGTGTTCAACGTCCGCACCGAGCACCGGCGTGACCGCAGCACCTGGACGCTCAACATGCTCGAGGACGACCAGGGGTTCGTGTTCGAGGGTGAGGAGGACGCTGCGCCGCTGGCGGACCTCGACCTCACCGGCGCGATGGAGGTGGTCAAGACCCGCGACGACGCCTTCCTGGGCACGGAGCTCGGCGAACTGCTCCGCGCGCACCGGGTCGGGACCATCGTGGTGGCGGGCGTCGCCACGCACTCGTGCATCCTCGCGACCGTCACCCACGCCTACGCAGAGAACTTCGAGGTGGTGCTTGTCCCCGACGCCATCGCCTCCAACCGTCCCGAGCTGCACGAGGACACCCTGCAGCAGTTGCACGACGAGTACCGGCTCCCCCTGCGGAGCACCGACGACCTGCTGACGGCCGGACCGGCGACGGCCCGGGAACGGCACGAGGCCCCGGCGACCTGATGGTCACCGGGGCCCCGCGTGAGGACGTTCCTCGTGAGCGCTAGCGCATCACTTGATGAAGAGCATCTCGCGGTACTTCGGCAGCGGCCAGACAGCGTCGTCGACCTCGAGCTCGAGGGCGTCGGCGTAACCGCGGGCGGCGTCCATGAGGCTGCGGACCGAGGTGGCCGCGTGCTTCATGTGGGCCGCGGTGTCGGCGAAGTCGTGACGCTCCAGCTCGACGGCGAGCTGGCCCACGGTCTCGAGCAGCTTGTTCGCGTTCTCGGCGATCAGCTTCACCTGGGTCGAGTCGAAGGTGGCGTCGAACGCAGCTGCGGCCGAGTAGGTGTTGGCCAAGTCGGCGGCGTACTTGATCGCGGCCGGGTAGATGACGGTCTTGGCCATGTCGATGACGAGCTTGGCCTCGACGGCGATCGAGTTGATGTACTGCTCGGCGTAGACCTCGTAACGCGAGTTCAGCTCGACGGCCGAGAGGACACCGGTCTTCTCGAACAGCTCGACGACCTCGGGCTCGGTGAAGACCGGAAGGGCGTCGGCGCTGGTCGGGAGGTTGCGCAGACCGCGCTCCTCGACGGCCGCGCGGTGCCACTCCTCCGAGTAACCGTCGCCACCGAAGACGGCAGCGCCGTGCAGCTCCATGAGCTCCTGCAGGACGGCCTGCACGGACTCCGGGCGGGTCTTGCCCTCGGCCAGCTTGGCCTCGAGCTGGTCGGCGACCCAGTGCAGGGAGTCGGCCAGGATCGTGTTCATCGCGGTCAGCGGACCGGCGACGGACTGCGAGGAGCCGACGGCGCGGAACTCGAAGCGGTTGCCCGTGAAGGCGAACGGCGAGGTGCGGTTGCGGTCGCCCGGGTCGCGCTGGAAGTTCAGGATCTGCGTCAGACCGGTGTCCATCACGCCACCGTCGTCGGAGACGGAGACCTTGCCGGCCTTGATGTCGTTGAAGACGCCCTCGAGCTGGTCGCCGAGGTAGACCGACAGGATCGCCGGCGGGGCCTCGTTGGCGCCCAGGCGGTGGTCGTTGGAGGCGGTCGCGATGACGGCGCGCAGCAGCGGACCGAACTTGTGGACACCGCGGATGACCGCACCACAGAACAGCAGGAAGTTGAGGTTCTGCTCCGGCGAGGTGCCGGGGTCGAGCAGGTTGCCCTGGGTGGCGTTGCCGACGGACCAGTTGACGTGCTTGCCCGAGCCGTTGAGGCCGGCGAACGGCTTCTCGTGCAGCAGGCAGACGAAGCCGTGCTCCTCGGCCGTGGCCTTGAGGGTGGTCATGACGAGCTGCTGGTGGTCAGCAGCCACGTTGGCGGCCTCGTGGTACGGGGCGATCTCGAACTGGCCGGGGGCCACCTCGTTGTGGTGGGTCTTGGCGGGGATGCCGAGGCGGTAGAGCTTCTCCTCGACGGCCTGCATGTAGACCTGGACACGCTCGGGGATGGCGCCGAAGTAGTGGTCGTCGAACTCCTGGCCCTTGGCCGGAGCGGCACCGAACAGGGTGCGACCCGCGAGCAGCAGGTCGGGGCGGGAAGCGGCGAAGTGCTTGTCGACCAGGAAGTACTCCTGCTCCGGGCCGCACGAGGCGTTGAGCGGGGCGATCTCGGTCTCACCCATGAGGGTCAGCACGCGACGCGCGGCGGTGTCCATCGCGGCGTTCGAGCGCAGCAGCGGGATCTTCTTGTCCAGCGACTCACCGGTCCAGGACATGAAGACCGACGGGATCATCAGCGTGGCGCCGTTGGGCGTGTGCTTGATGTAGGCCGGGGAGGTCGGGTCCCAGGCGGTGTAGCCGCGAGCGGCGTTGGTCATACGGAGCGAGCCGTTGGGGAAGGAGGAGCCGTCGGGCTCGCCCTTGATCAGCAGGCTGCCGGTGAACTCGGTGATTGCTCCGCCGTCGGAGTTGGTGATGATGAAGCCGTCGTGCTTCTCGGCGGTGATGTTGGTGAGCGGGTAGAACACGTGCGAGAAGAACTTCGCACCCTTGCCCATCGCCCAGTCCTTCATGGCGGCGGCGACAATGTCAGCCGTGGCAGAGTCGAGTGGCTCACCGGTCTGGACCGTCTTCTTGACCGCCTTGAAGGCGTTCTTGGAGAGGTGCTCCTCCATGGTGGCAAGGTTGAAGACGTCGCACGCCCAGCTCTCGCTCAGGGGGCGGACCTCGTCGGTCTCGACAGCGGTGCGGTTCAGGACCTCGGTGATGGCCACACTGCGGACTTCGTTGGCAGTCATGTTCAGCTCACATTCGTCGATGTTCGATGGCGTCACCCTAGACAGGTCCTGTTACCTGAAACCGAATCAATGTTTCGTCCTTGTTACCGCTTTCTTGAACCTCGAACGATCTACTCACGGGTAGGCGGCCCCATCGGGCGGAATCCCGCCTCCGGTCGCCGTCGGACGCGCTGCGGCATGAGACTCATCACGTTGGGGTACAGGTCGGGCGGAAACAAGGAGGAGGCTCCGCCGTGAACACACTGGGCCACTACATGCAGGTGCACCTGGCCGGGGCTGCCGCCGGGATCGACCTCTTCACTCTGAGCGGTCCCCGGATCACCGATTCCGAGACCCGCAGCGTGGTGCACCGCATCCGGGACGAACTCAAGGACGAACGCCGACGGCTGGTGCGGATGGCTGAGTCCGTCGGCACCGGTGAGGCACGCCTGGCCAGCCTTCTCACCAGGCTGGGTGCCCAAGCCACCCGGCTCGGCCCCCAGGGCAACTGGATGCGCCGCAACACCCTGACCGACCTGATCGTCGTCGAGACCATGCGAGACGCGGTCGCGGGCAAAGTCGCCGGATGGGAGGCGCTGCTGACGGTGGCGGACGAGCACGAGGGGCTCTCACGCGAGGAGTTGCAGCAGCTCCTGGCCCAAGGAGAGCGGCAGTACGACGAGCTCACCCGGGCCCACACCCTGGCCGCGAGTCGGGCCTTGGGAGACAGTGGAGACGATCGGCCGCGGAGCTGACGACCCGCCCGGTGACGCACCCGTCGCCACCGGCTGCCCCACCCTGACCGGGCCGGGGCCACCGGAGGGTCCCGCCCCGCGCGCCTGACTACGATCCGCCCATGACCCACGTCCTCTTCTCCTACGGCACCTTGCGCCAGCCCCAGGTCCAGAGAGAACTCTTCGGACGCGTCGTACCGACCGTGCCCGACCACCTCGTGGGCCACCGCGTGGAGTGGCTCACCATCACCGACGCGGCTGTCATCGCCACCTCCGGCTCGCACCGGCACCCGGTGATCCGCCCCGGAGACCCACAGGACACCGTCGCTGGCCACCGTCTCGAACTCTCCGACGCGGAGTTGGAATGCGCCGACGCCTACGAGGTGGACGACTACACCCGGGTTGCGATCCGGTTGGCTTCGGGGCTCGACGCCTGGGTCTACATGGCTGCTCGCGACTGACGCTGCCCACCGCGGCCCTACACCAAATCGGGCAACCCGAGTCAGATCCGCGGTGATGCCTCTGGCGCCGACCCAATACTGGTTCTCCACCGGCTGGCGGACCGGTGCACGTTCACACCGGGGGCAGTGAGACATGAAGCAGAAGTGGTTGCGCGCACGACCCGGCTCGCAGCAGGAAGGTCGCAGGTCGGTCATGGCGACCGCGCTGCTCGCCTGCGTGCTGGTGGCTGGAAGTGCCTGTAGCTCCGAGGCCGACGACGGTTCGGACGGGGGCGGGTCCGGCGCCGCGTCATCCCCTGGTGACTCGAGCGGCCAGGACGGCGACAAGAACGGGGGGAAGGACGGGAGCACGGGTTCCGCCGGCGGGAGCAACTCCTCCCCCAGCGCGCCCCTCGAGATGCCTCCCTCCTCCGACACCACGCACGGCGCGGAGCCCAGCAGGCTGCCAAATCTCCAACCACCGGAGCCGGTCGAGCCGCTGGCCAGTCGGCCCTGGCCCACCCTCGCCGCCGCGCGCGGCGAGGTCGTCCCCGGACTTCCGGACGGGCTCGCGCCCGTCGCCGACTCCCGCGTGGTCAGCACCAGCGTCTCCCCCGCAGGCGACCGGCTCCAGGTGGCGGTCGAGGCGACCACACGCTCGTCCGTCTCCGCGGTCCTGCGCTCCTACCGCAAGCGCTGGGAGGGGCACGGCCTCACGCCGGTGCAGTCCCCGGCTGCCGCGGGCACCCGGGTGCTGGCCTACGCCCAGGGGTCGACGACCGCGGTGGTCACCGCGTCACGGAGGAAGGGCACCACCCGGTACTGGGTCCACGCGGTGGTGCACGAGGAGGAGTGAGGTGTACATCACCCTCAGCGACCGCCCGCAGGACCCCGAGCGTCAGGAACCACAGGCAGCCGCCGGCGCCGCAGACCCGGCGCGTCCGGTGGGACGCGTGGTGCTGCTGCTCGGTTCCGTCTCACTCCTCACCGACATCTCCACGGAGTCGGTTGCGGCCATCCTGCCGTTGTACCTCACCACGGTGGTGGGCATCTCTGCGGTGGCCTACGGGTTCATCGACGGCCTCTACCAAGGCGTGAGCGCGCTGGTCCGGGTGGGCGGCGGCTGGCTGGCCGACCGCACCGAGCGTCCGCTCTGGGTCGCCTTCGCCGGGTACGCGTTGTCCGCCGTGGCCCGGATCTTCCTGCTGTTCGCGGCGGGCCTGGGCAGCGTGGCGAGCGTGGTCACCGCGGATCGGATCGGCAAGGGAATCCGCACCGCCCCGCGCGATGCCATGATCTCCGCTGCCACCCCTCCCGCACACCTGGGCCGCGCCTTCGGCGTGCACCGGATGATGGACACGGTCGGGGCGGCCCTCGGGCCGCTGCTGGCCTTCGCGATCCTGTGGCTGATCCCCGACGGCTACTCGACCGTCCTGGTGGTCTCGCTCGCGTTCGCCTTGGTCGGGGTGGCGCTGCTCGGCCTCTTCGGACCCGAGGCAGCCCCACGGGCTCCCAAGCCGGAGCAGGGACCGGTGCAGCCGCCGTTCCGCTGGCGCGACCTGACCGCCCCGCGCCTGCGCAGGCTGCTGTGGGTGGCGGCCGGGCTGGGCGTCCTGACCGTGGGGGACGGATTCCTCTACCTGGCTCTCCTCGACCAAGGCGACCTGGCCATCCGGTGGTTCCCGCTGCTCTACGTCGGCACCAACATCGTCTACCTGGCGCTCGCTGTCCCGCTCGGTCGGGTCGCGGACCGGATCGGCCGGGCACGCATGCTGGTGCTGGGCCACCTCGCGCTGGTGGGCGCCTACGTGCTGGTCGTCGCGCCCACCTCGGCGGTGGTCGCGACACTGGGCACGCTGTTGCTGCTCGGCACCTTCTACGCAGCCACCGACGGGGTGATCGCTGCGCTGGCCGGGACGCTCGTGCCGACACAAGCGCGCACCAGCGGGATCGCCGCCGCCCAGACCGTGGTGGCGGTGGCGCGCATGGGTGCCTCCGTCGGCTTCGGACTGCTCTGGTTCCAGTTCGGCCCAGCGGCTGCGCTGGTGCTCGTGGCGGGCCTGCTCCTCCTCGGTGTGCTCGCCTCCGCCACTCAGGTGTCCCGGCTCGACACGCGTGGGGCTGTGGCATGACGCCCCGAGGACCCGCCCGCAGTCGCTGGCGGCTGTTGCTCTTCGTCGCAGTGATCGTGATCGCCGTCGGGGGCGCATCCACGTACGCCGTCACGGAACGGCAGGGCCAGCTGGCCGAGCGGAAGCGTGAGCCCCAGGTGTCGCGCGTCACTGCTGGGGCCTTCGACGACACCCCGCGCATCGTCTTCCGGCACACGGGCATCGACAACTCCTACGGCTTGGTCGCGACCGTCGCCTTGGAGGACCCCACCGGTCCGCGTGAGTTCACCGACGTGGCCTGCGACCGTGTCGCGGCGTGGCGTGGCGGGAGTTCCTGCCTGGTGATCGAGCGCGGCGTCGCCACCAAGTTCGAAGCCCGGGCCTACGACGCCGAGTGGGAAGCACTCGGCACTCGGCCGCTCCCGGGCATCCCCAGCCGTACCCGGGTCTCGGAGGACGGGCGCCTGGTCGCCACCACGTCCTTCGTCTCCGGCCACTCGTACATGACCACCGGCTTCTCGACCGAGACCGTGGTGCGTGAGTTCAACGGTGATCGGGACTGGGGCAACCTCGAAGAGTTCACGCTGCTCGTCAAGGGCAGGAAGACGGCTCCGGTGGACCGCAACGTCTGGGGCGTCACCTTCGCCGGCGGCAACGCGTTCTACGCCACCGTCAGCACCGGCGGGCGAGAGTGGTTGGTCAAGGGTGACCTCGAACGGCGCACCCTCACCGCCCTGGCTGAAGGAGCCGAGTGCCCCTCGATCTCCCCCGACGGATCCCAGGTGGCGTACAAGGTTGACCTCGACCCGGGCGACAAGACGGTGTGGGGGCTGGCCCTGCACGACCTGGCGAGCGGCGAGCGGCGTGTCCTGACCAGACGCACCAGCGGGGTCGACGACCAAGTCACATGGCTGGACGAGGACACGCTTCTCTACGGCATGCCACGCGAGAAGGAGACCGGCGTCACCGACGTCTGGTCGCTGGACACCGCTCCCGGTGCGCAGCCGCGCCTGCTCATCGAGCAGGCGTGGTCCCCCACCGTCGTCCGTTGAGCCTCAACAGGCCGCGCGCAAGATTCCCAGCCAGGCGCCAACCCAAACCCCCATTCTCGGGTAAATGCCGCTGCGCGCGGGCTGTCCCCGGGCGCACCACACCTACGCTGCGGAAGACGCTGAACCCAGGGGGAACGAATCATGCAGACAACCACACCCGTTGTCGCAGTGGTGGTGACGTGGAACAGCGCCCGTCACCTGGAGGCCTTCTTCGCCTCCCTCGAGGCGGGGATGGCGGGGATCGCGACGTGGCGCACGGTGGTGGTCGACAACGCGTCCTCCGACGGAACGCCCGAGTCCGTGCAACGCCTGTGGCCCGGAGCCGAAGTCGTGCAGACCGGACGCAACGCCGGGTACGCCGCCGGGATCAATGCCGGACTCGTCGGAGCCTCCCCGGAGGAGACCGTCGTCGTGCTCAACCCGGACGTGGAGCTGGAGCCCGGTTGCGTCCGCCGCCTGGTGGAGACAGCAGTCGAACCGAAGACGGGTATCGCCTTTCCCACCCTGACCGGACCTGACGGAGGTGTCTCACCGTCCATCCGCAGGGAGCCGCGTGTCGCCCACGCGCTGGCGGAGTCGTTGCTCGGAGGACGGCTCGCTGCGCGACTGGGCCTGTCGGAGACGGTGACCAGTCCCTCCGCCTATCACCGCCAGCACCCCGTCGACTGGGCTTCGGGCGCCGTGCTCGCCGTCTCGCCCTCCTGCCGTGCCGCAGTAGGAGGGTGGGACGAGTCGTACTTCCTCTACTCCGAAGAGGTCGACTACTGCCGACGCGCCCGCATGGCTGGCTTCTCGCCGACGTTCGTCCCCGACGCGGTCGCGCGCCACACCAGTGGGGAGTACGGCACCAACGTCGACCTGTGGAGAGTGCTCGTCCGCAACAGGGTGCGCTACTTCGCCCGACACCACTCCGCCCTCGAGGCCGCCCTCTTCAGGCTCGCCGTGCTGCTCGGACAACTCCTCCGGGCGCCGTTCTCCCCAGGCCACCGTGCCGGCGTGCAGGCGAGTCTGGAACGTCAGGACCCGGGGCCGGACACCGGCGTCGCACC
>JAZQNT010000655.1:0-5891 GCA_045627505.1 Nocardioides sp. | reverse complement strand
GTCGACGTCCAGGCGTCGGGCGCGGACGTGGTGGTGTTCACCGGTCACAAGGTGGTCGGGCCCACCGTTATCGGTGTGCTCTGGGGACGCTCGGAGGTGCTCAACGCACTCCCGCCGTTCCTCGGGGGTGGCGAGATGATTGCCACCGTGACCATGGAGCGCTCGACGTACGCGCCCATTCCGCACAAGTTCGAGGCAGGCACGCCGCCGATCGTCGAGGCCGGCGGGCTCGGCGCCGCGGTGGAGTACCTCGGCGCCATCGGCCTGGACGCGATCCACGCGCACGAGCAGGCCATCACGGGGTACGCGCTGGAGGGTCTGGGCACGATCCCGGGCCTCACCGTGCTCGGACCGTTGGACGCGCACTCCCGGGGCGGCGCGATCTCCTTCGAGCTCGCCGGCGTGCATCCGCACGACATCGCCCAGGTGCTCGACACCCGCGGGATCGCCGTGCGCGCCGGACACCACTGCGCCAAGCCGGCGCACGCCCGGTTCGGTGTCCAGGCCTCCACCCGGATGTCGTCGTACCTGTACACCACTCCGGGGGAGATCGACGCCCTCATCGAGGGCCTGAACTACACCCGTTCCTACTTCAAGGTGGGCTGAGGCCGTGTCTGCTGAACTTGACGCCCTGTACCAGGAGATCATCCTGGACCACTACAAGAACCCGCTGAATGCCGGTCTGCGTGAGCCCTACGAGGCTGAGGTGCACCACGTGAACCCCACCTGCGGCGACGAGATCACCCTGCGCGTCCACCTCGAGGGGGACGCGGTCAAGGACATCTCCTACCACGCGGAGGGGTGCTCGATCTCGCAGGCGTCCGCCTCCGTCATGACCGAGTTGCTGATCGGCCTCGACCACGAGGCAGCCATGGCGATCCACGAGGACTTCCTGACCCTGATGCAGGGCAAGGGGAAGGTCGAACCCGACGAGGACGTGCTGGGGGACGGCATCGCCTTCGCCGGCGTGGCCAAGTTCCCGGCGCGTGTGAAGTGCGCGTTGCTCTCGTGGATGGCGTGGAAGGACGCGACCGCCGCGTCCCTGGCTGCCGCCCCCGACAACACCCAGGAGGCGTGATGACGCACCCCAACCACCTGACCCCGTCCACCGACGAGGCAGTGACTCACACGCACGCGGACGGTTCCGAGTGCGGCCATGACCACTCCCACGACGGGCACGGGCACGGACACGACGCTCCTGCGGCGTCCCCGGGCCTCGACGCGGACGCCTTCACCAGCCTCTCGACGGTGGACATCGAGGACGTCGTCGAGGCGATGAAGGACGTGGTGGACCCCGAGCTCGGCATCAACGTGGTCGACCTCGGCCTCGTCTACGGCATCCACGTCGACGAGTCCTCCAACGCCGTGATCGACATGACGCTCACCTCGGCGGCCTGCCCGCTGACCGACGTGATCCAGGACCAGACGGAGATGGCGCTCGAGGGCCTGGTGGCTGACGTGGCCGTCAACTGGGTCTGGATGCCGCCGTGGGGCCCGGACAAGATCACCGACGACGGGCGCGACCAGCTCCGTGCGCTCGGGTTCAACGTCTGACTTCAACGTCTGACGGGCCCCGTGGCTGAGGGATACCGTGACCGCATGAGTCACGAGCCCCAGCTGCGGGGCCCTGCTGCGTCCCCGGTCCGCAGCGCGCCCGCAGCCCCGGAGCCGCCCCAAGCCGCGGAGCCATGGTGACCGCCGGGGTCCAAGAACTGATGGTGCCCGCCGACCGCGCCTTGCGCTGGATCGAGAACTTCGAGAAGCGCCACCCCGGGACTTGGGGGAACGAGCCGGCCGAGGTCGTGGCAGCGGCCCGGGTGCTCGCCCCGGACGGATCGTGGTTCGAGTTCCACCCGGTACTCCCCGGGCCCACGGCTGATTCCCGGGTGGGAGACGGACCGGCACTGCCGACGGCCTGGGGAGTCCTGCTCGTCCGGAAGGGCGGCTACGCGGTGGCTCGGATGAACGGCACGGAGATGGTCGCGAGCAAGGTCGGGCGTCGGCACGTCCAGGGGCGCACGAAAGCGGGCGGGCAGTCGCAGCAGAGGTTCGCCCGTCGTCGGGAGAACCAGGCCCGGGACGCCTACCGTGCGGCAGCCGACCACGCGGCCCGCGTCCTGGACGGTGTGGTCAGCGCGAGCGGCGCGACCAGGCCGTACGTGGTGGTCGCGGGGGACGAGGACGCCCTGCGCGTGGTGCTCGCCGATCCCAGGCTCAGGGACCTGGAAATGGTGCACCGCCGCGTGGACGTGCACGAGCCGCGTCGCGAGACGCTGGAGACGTTCGTGGGCGAGTGCACCGGCTGGATGGTGCGCGTGCTGGACACGACACGCTGACGTCTGGGCCGCGACCGGGGCCCCGCCGGGCGGGGTTCTGCCACGATGGCCGCATGTGGCAACCGCCGGGGGAGTGGGAGCCGGTCCCGGGCGCGGGGCCCGGCACCGCCGGCCTGTGGCGCGTCCCCGGGCGTCGCCACGTCATCGTGAAGCGGTTGGTCCGCCCGCTCTCCGGCGACCTGAGCCGGGGCACCCCGTCCGAGAGCGACCCCGGGGCGGGGGGTTGGTGGCGACGGGAGGCCGACGTGGTGCTCGCGGGGGCCGCGGCCCACTGCCCGGCCTTCGTGGGGCCGGAGGCGATCGACGTGGTGGAGGACGCCGAGGGGATCAGCATCTTCTTCACGGAGGCGACTCCTGCCCCGGTGTCCGCCAGCGAGGTGGCGCGCGCCGTGGGGGCGCTGGCTTGGTCCGGTGCACCCGAGCTCGCGTCCGGGGTCCGGGACCAGTTCGGTGAGCGCCTCGAGGCACTGGAACGCCGCGGCGGCTGGCACCACCTGCAGGGGTCGCCGGTCGCCGGAGTCGCTGAAGCTGCCTGGGACAACAGGAACGCGTTTCGACGGATGCTGGAGGCGATGCCGCGGGGTCCGGCGCACGGGGACCTGACGCGGGCCAACGTCCTGCGTCCGACTCCGGCGGGCGTGCTGGCGGTCGACTGGGCCATGTACGGGCACGCGCCGCTCGGCAGCGACCTGGGGCACTGGTCGCTGGCGGTGGGACGAGACGTGGCAGATCTCCTCGGCGAGTTCCTCACCGGTGCAGGCGGGGAGGTGGCCGACGGGACACCGGACGAGGACGGGGTGCTTCTGACGGCGCGGACCGTGGCCCTGTTCACAGCCCTGGCGCGCGCGGACTGGGCCGCAGACCGTCTGGCCCGGGAGGTGGGCAACAACTACGGGTGGCAGCACCCAGCGCTGCACCCGCACGTGCGAGCCGTCCGTCGGCAGGATTCCGTCAGGGCCCTGCTCGGACCGGTGGCCTGACGGGCCAGGCAGGGCTCCGGCCGGGCTCGACGTTTCCGGCTTCCGGCCCGGCCCCCACTACCCTGTGGAGGGCGCAGGTGATGCGTCCACGGTCCGGCGGCAGTGTCCCGGTCGTGCTCCGCACAACCTGAAGAGAACTGATGATCAGCGTCAACAACCTCGAGATCCGCGTCGGTGCCCGCCTCCTGATGGAGGACGTGAACTTCCGGGTGGCCGCCGGCGACAAGGTGGGACTGGTCGGACGCAACGGTGCGGGCAAGACCACCATGACCAAGGTGCTGGCCGGGAAGAACGTGCCCGACGCGGGTGAGGTCGTGCGTTCCGGCGAGGTGGGCTACCTTCCCCAGGACCCGCGCACCGGTGATCCCGAGGTGATTGCCAGCGACCGCATCCTCTCCGCCCGCGGGCTCGACGACGTGGTTCGTCGGCTGCGCAAGGCCGAGATCGACATGACCAGCGACGACCCGGCCGTGCGGGACAAGGCGATGCGCCGCTACTCGCGCGCCGACGACGAGCTGCACGCCAACGGCGGCTACGCGGCTCAGTCCGAGGCTGCGACCATCGCCAGCTCGCTGGGGATCGAGGAGCGGATCCTCAGCCAGCCGCTGAAGACCCTCTCCGGCGGTCAGCGTCGCCGGATCGAGTTGGCCCGCATCCTGTTCTCGGGTGCCGAGACCCTGATCCTCGACGAGCCCACCAACCACCTCGACGCCGACTCGATCGTGTGGCTGCGTGACTTCCTGAAGAACCACAAGGGCGGGTTCATCGTGATCAGCCACGACAACGCGCTGATGGAGTCGGTGGTCAACAAGGTCCTGCACCTGGACGCGAACCGGGCCACCATCGACGTCTACAACATGGGCTGGAAGCAGTACCTGACCCAGCGTGAGACCGACGAACGTCGTCGTCGCCGCGAGCGGTCCAACGCCGAGTCCAAGGCGAAGGTGCTCACCGACCAGGCCAACAAGATGCGGGCCAAGGCATCCAAGGCCTCCGCCGCCCAGTCGATGCTCAAGCGCGCCGAGAAGATGGTGAATGGTCTCGAGGGGGAGCGGCAGCAGGACAAGGTGGCCGCGATCAAGTTCCCGGCCCCGGCTCCGTGTGGCAAGACCCCGCTCATGGCCGAAGGGCTCTCGCGCTCCTACGGTGCCCTGGAGATCTTCACCGGCGTGGACCTCGCGGTCGACCGCGGTTCGCGCGTGGTGATCCTGGGGCTCAACGGTGCGGGCAAGACGACCATGCTGCGCATCCTTGCCGGCATCGACGCCCCCAACAGCGGCCAGATCGTCCCCGGGCACGGGTTGAAGATCGGGTACTACGCGCAGGAGCACGAGACGCTCGACACCGGGCGCTCGGTGCTGGAGAACATGCAGCGCTCCGCCCCGCAGCTGACCGACACCGAGGCGCGCTCGGTGCTGGGTTCGTTCCTGTTCAGCGGTGACGACGTCCACAAGCCTGCCGGGGTGCTCTCCGGTGGCGAGAAGACGCGTCTGGCGCTCGCCTCGTTGGTGGTCTCCTCCGCCAACGTGCTGCTGCTCGACGAGCCCACGAACGATATCGATGTGAACACAATGCGTGCCTTAGAGGAAGGCTTAGAAAACTTTGCAGGCTGCGCCGTGGTCATCAGCCACGACCGCTGGTTCCTCGACCGCATCTGCACCCACATCCTCGCCTTTGAAGGCGACTCGCAGGTCTATTTCTTCGAAGGCTCCTACAGCGAGTATGAGGAGAACCGCAAGAAGCGCCTCGGCGACGACACCCCGCATCGCATCCACTATAAGAGGTTGCAGTAGCGAATTGAGAATTAGGCTGACGTAGCCATTGTATTGTCAATTCACTAACTCAGATGCTCAGAGTCTGACAATCTGAATATTTTGTCATCTGAAAGCCTTTATTTATAAATAATACATATACAATATAGATGCCATGAAATCAATCCTCGGAATAATGCTCTGCCTGATGCCTGTGCTACTCTTTGCCCAAGAAGGCATAACGCAAGGAGACAACACTTACGCGATACGCAACGAGGCCGGACAAATCATCACCTCACATCATCCCATCTTCGACAGCCACAGCCATAAAGTGGTGGAGATTATCTACTCATACGATGAAAGCGGTGTCGTGTGCGAGCGCACGCTGTGCAGCTTCGACAAGCAGGGGCGCGAAATCAGGAGA
Organism: Nocardioides sp.; assembly: GCA_045627505.1. Classification (GTDB taxonomy): domain Bacteria; phylum Actinomycetota; class Actinomycetes; order Propionibacteriales; family Nocardioidaceae; genus Nocardioides. Next base: position 400 of record JAZQNT010000655.1, on the reverse strand, counting down.
GAGACCTACACCGTCGATGCGTACCCGCTATTTGTTCAAGAGACGAAATACGATGCCCAGGGTCGCAAAATCAAATTGACGCAGACCACCTACAACGAGGATGGCACAAGACAAACCTACAATATTGTCTATAAATATAAGGGGGATGTCTGCCGCACGTTTCTCAACGGAAAGGAGATGACACTATGAATTTCACCCATCTGCACGTCCACTCGCACTATTCCATGCTCGACGGCATGGCAAAGATTTCCGACCTTGTCAAAAAATCCAAAAAGATGGGCATGTACTCCATGGCTCTTACAGACCATGGCAACATGTTCGGTATCAAAGATTTTGTCGATACTGTAAACAAAGAGAACGGCAAAGTCAAAGATGCCATCAAGGCACAAGAAGCCATTCT
>JAZQNT010000654.1:0-8070 GCA_045627505.1 Nocardioides sp. | reverse complement strand
GGTTTCTTCCGTGTTCAGCAGTATGATGGCAGTTATGCTTATACCCGTGACGGTTCTTTCAAAGTTGATTCAAACGGACAGGTTGTAACATCAAACGGTCTTCGTATGATGCCAGAAATCATCCTGCCAGAAGGATACGATGTTTCTACACTTAACGTAACTCAGAGCGGTCTTGTAAGTGTAAAAGTAAACGGTGGAAATGATCCTGTTGAAGTTGGACAGATTGAAATCTACCGTTTCCCTAATGCAGTTGGTCTTCAGGCAGAAGGAGACAATCTCTTTACTGTAACAAATGCTTCTGGAGAAGCCATTGCCGGTCGTCCAGGATACGATGGATTTGGTAAAACTCACCATAAGTTTTTGGAAATGAGCAACGTTTCAGTTGTAAATGAAATGGTTCAGATGATTGTTGCACAGCGTGCCTACGAGTTCAACTCAAAAGCCGTACAGACAAGCGACAGCATGCTCAGTACTGCAGTAAACCTTAAACGATAATTAAGATCATAAAATAAACCAGGAAGAAGAAAATGGAAGTAGGATTGATTAATTCATCCCCGACAAGGACGCCGCGCGGCAGCTCAAGCTGGGCCCCGGAGGTCTGCGCGACGTCGAGTTCGCCGTCAAGCTGCTGCAGCTCGTCCACGGCCGCAGCGACCCGAGCGTGCGCGCGCCCACCACCCTGAGCGCCCTGCACGAGCTCACCCGCGGCGGCTACGTCGGGCGTGAGGACGGTGAGGCGCTGCACGAGGCCTACTGCTTCCTGCGCACGCTCGAGCACCGCCTCCAGCTGTATCGCCTGCGCCGCACCCACGTCGTCCCCGAGGACGAGGAGTCGTTGCGTCGACTGGGACGTTCGATGGGGTACTACCGGGATCCGGCGCGCACCCTGGAGGAGGAGTGGGCCAAGCGGCGGCGGCTGGTCCGGCGTCTGCACGAGAAGCTCTTCTACCGCCCGCTGCTGGAGGCCGTGGCCCGGATCCCCGGCACGGACGCCCGCCTCACCACGGCGCAGGCGACCGACCGCCTGGCGGCTCTCGGCTACGCCGACCCCAAGGCTGCGTTGCGCCACCTCGCGGCGATGACCACCGGCGTCTCCCGCAGGGCCTTGATCCAGCGGACGCTGCTGCCGGTGATGCTGGAGTGGTTCGCCGACTCCCCGGACCCGGACGCGGGCCTCTTCGGCTTCCGGCGGATCTCCGCGGCGCTGGGGGAGAGCCACTGGTACCTGCGGTACCTGCGTGACGAGGGGCAGGTGGCAGAAAGGTTGGCCCGGCTGCTGTCGACGTCGCCGTACGCCACCGACCTGCTGGAGCGCGAGCCGCAGGGGGTGAGGATCCTCGGGGAGGACCTGACGCCGCTGAGCGCGGAGGCCGTGAAGACGGAGATGCTGGCGACCGCGCGTCGTCAGGCCTCGGCCGCGGACGCGGTGCGCGCGGTCCGGGCGATCCGGCGTCGCGAGCTGTTCCGGGTCGCGGCCGGCGAGCTGTTCGAGGGCACTGACGTGGCGCTCGTCGGTCGGGCCCTCACCGGGATCACTGACGGCGCCCTGGAGGCGACCCTCGAGGCGGTGCTGGCCGAGACGGTCAGGCGCCGCGGTCTCGACTCCGCGCCGGTGCGGATGGCGATCGTGGCCATGGGCCGCTACGGCGGCTTCGAGCTGTCCTACGCCAGCGACGCCGACGTCATGTTCATTCACGAACCCGTCGAGGGCGCTGACCCGCAGGTGGCCTCCGAGGTGGCCTTTGCGGTGGCACACGAGGTGCGGAGCCTGCTGGCCGCGCCGGCGACCGACCCGCCGCTGGAGGTGGACGCGGACCTGCGCCCCGAGGGCCGGCTGGGTCCGCTGGTGCGCTCGCTGGAGTCGTACGCCTCCTACTACGCGCAGTGGTCGAAGGTCTGGGAGGCGCAGGCGCTGCTGCGGGCCGGCGCGGTCGTCGGCGACCTGGGGCTGCGGGAGCGGTTCACGGCCCTGATCGACCCGCTGCGCTTCCCCGCGGCCGGGATCAGCCAGGACGACGTCGTGGAGATCCGACGGATCAAGGCCCGGGTGGACCACGAGCGGTTGCCCCGCGGGGCCGACCCGAACACCCACTTCAAGCTGGGCCGTGGGGGACTGGCCGACATCGAGTGGAACGTCCAGCTGCTGCAGATGCAGCACGCCGGACGGGTGGAGACGCTCCGGACCCCGGTGACGCTGGAGGCCCTGGCCGCCGCCGTCGAGGCATCGCTGGTGGACGCGGACGACGCCGCGGTGCTCGCCGAGGCCTGGCGACTGGTCAGCCGGATGCGCAACGCGGCGACGCTGGTGCGGGGCAGGAGCACCGACCAGTTGCCGCGCGACCCCAAGGAGAGGGCGGCCATGGCCATCGTCCTGGGCGACCCGGACGGCAACTCGGAGGCAATGGTCAACGACTACCTCCGGACGACCCGGCACGCCCACCAGGTGGTCGAGCGGATCTTCTGGGGCTGAGTGTCGTTCCTGGGGGTGTCGTGCCTGGGCGTGTCGCACCTGGGCCGCGCAGGGATCGCGGGCACAGGCTGTACGCCCAAGGCCCGCCCTGCCGCCGACGGTGGCGGGGCAGGACGGGCCTCGGGACGTGCTGGCCACCGGGTGCTCAGCACCCAGCAGTCAGTGCACAGCAGTGCTCAGCGCTCAGTGCTGGGCGGGCGGGACCTCTCCCTGGGCCAGGGCGTCGGAGTGCGCCACGCGTGCGCGGTCGATCAGGCGCATGAGTTCTGCGTCCTCGAGCGCCTTGGCGCGGTACTTCTCGTCGAGACCCATGATGGCCTCGTGGCCCTCGGTGAGGGAGCGGTAGAGACGCTCGCGCTCGGCCAGGTCGGCGGTGTGCCCCTCCTCGAGGTAGGCGGTGGCGCCGCGGCGGGCCTGGGCGATGATCGCGTGGGCCTTGCCGGCCGGGCTCAGCAGCGAGGCCAGCACGGTGACCGCGAGGACACCGATGATCACGCTCAGCGACATGGCGATCGAGACCTCGACCACCTTCACGTGCTCGCCGTCGTTGATGAACGGCAGGGTGTTCTCGTGCAGGGCGTGCAGGATCAGCTTCACGCCGATGAAGGCGAGGATCGCGGCCAGACCGTAGGAGAGGTAGATCAGGCGGTCGAGCAGGCCGTCGATCAGGAAGAAGAGCTGGCGCAGGCCGAGCAGTGAGAACGCGGTGGCCGTGAAGACGATGAACGTGTGCTGGGTCAGGCCGAAGATGGCCGGGATCGAGTCGAGCGCGAACAGGATGTCCGTGCCACCGATCGCCACCATCACGAGCAGCATCGGGGTCATGACCTTCTTGCCGTTCTGGATGGTGAACAGCCTGTCCCCGTCATAGGTGTCGGAGGTGTGGAAGAAGCGCTTCGCCAGGCGGATGACGAAGTTGTCGACGTCCTCCTCGTCCTCCTCTCCCTTGAGCAGGTTCCCGGCGGTGAGCAGCAGGATCAGGCCGAAGAGGTAGAACACCCAGGCGAACTGGTTGATCAGGGCCGCGCCCAGCAGGATGAACCCGGTCCGGGCGATCAGCGCGAACACGATGCCGAAGAGCAGCACCTTCTGCTGGTCCTCGCGGGGCACCTTGAAGCTGGCCATGATGATCAGGAAGACGAACAGGTTGTCGACGCTCAGCGCCTTCTCGGTGATGTACCCGGCGAAGTACTCCGAGCCCCATTGGGCGCCACCGAAGATGAAGACGAACACCCCGAAGAGCACGGCGAAGCCGACGTAGAGGGCTGACCAGACCGCGGCCTCCTTGAGCGTTGGTACATGCGCCTTGCGCACGTGGAAGAAGAAGTCGAAAGCCAGCAACGCCGCGATTGCCGCGACGGTGATGCCCCACACGAATGCGGGTACGTCCATGGAGCGTCTCCTCAGGTGTTGACGCCGGAGGCGTCGAGCGGGCTGTCCCGCGAGTTGTGCCGAAAGTGTCTTGGCCCACCATTGTGGCAGGTGGGTTGCAACGTGCAGGCAGGGTGACAGGCCGCCCCATCAGGGCACGCCAGGTGCGTGAGGGAGGTGGCGAGCGTGGCCGCGCACAGAAGGCTTGCGGTGTGACGTGGGTCACCGCTTTGCTGGTCCCGGCCGTGCCGCTCGGGGACGGCCTGAGGGAGGGAACCCTGAGATGTTGAGTCATGCCCTGTTCCGGTCCGTCACGCGGACCTCCGTCCCCCCGTCCCGCCGCCGGACGCCCATGGTCAGGGGCCTGGTGGGTGCGGTGGCGACCGCCGTCGCCTCGGCGGTGCTCGTGCCGATGGCACCCGCCGTGGCCGCCGAACGGCCAGCCTTCTACGAGGCACCCGCCCAGCTGCCCAGCCGGGACGGAGACCTGATCCGCTCCGAGAAGATGGACTTCCTGCTCGATCCGGCCCGGGTTCACACCGTCGGCCACACGGCGACGCGGGTGCTCTACAAGAGCCGCAACCGGACCGGTCGGGCGACCGCGGTCTCGGGAACGGTGATCGTGCCGAAGGCCCGGTGGGTGGGCGTGGGCACCCGCCCGGTGATCGGCTACGCGGTGGGCACGCAGGGTATCGGTGACTCCTGCGCGCCGTCGCGGCAGTTCAGTGAGGGGTTCGAGTACGAGGCCATCTTCATGGCCGGACTCCTGGCCCGGGGGTACGCCATCGCCATGACCGACTACGAAGGTCTGGGCACCGCCGGTACGCACACCTACATGGACCGGGTCTCCCAGGGGCGTGCGGTGATCGACTCGGTCCGGGCCGCGCAGCGCCTGCCGGGCACGGGGCTGAGCGCCACCAGCCCGGTCGCCTTCTACGGCTACTCCCAGGGCGGCGCCGGTGCGGCGTCGGCGGCCGAACTGGCCGGCAGCTACGGCTCGGAGCTCAAGGTGAAGGGGACGGTGGCGGGGGCCGCGCCGGCTGACCTGCGCCAGTTGCCGGGCGCCATCGACGGCTCGCTGTTCTCCATGTTCGGCTGGTTCGCAATCGCCGGGCTCACCGCGAGCTACGGCGTCGACATGGCGCCCTACCTCAACCCTGCGGGACGCGCGATGTACGCCAAGGTGCAGGACGCCTGCGTCCTCGACCTGTTCGACGCGGCCTTCACCCGGTCCAACGACTACACCGTCGACGGCGCCGGGTTGGCCGAGCTGATCCAGCGCGAGCCGTTCAAGCAGATGATCGACGACCAGCGCATCGGCCGGACCAAGCCCAGCGCTCCGGTGCTCGTCACCCACAGCCGGTTCGACGACGTCGTCCCGTTCCCGGTGGCCGAGCAGATGGTCCGCGACTGGTGTGCCAAGGGGGCCAAGGTCCGGTTCTCGCCCAACCTCACCCCGTTGCACGTGGGCGGGATGCTGAACAACGCCACCGAGGTGTACGGCTTCCTCGAGGCGCGGCTGCTGGGGCTGCCGATGATCTCCTCCTGCGGCCGGGTCTGAACCGGAGCGGCACCGGGCGGACCGGCGACCGCGGCGCCTCTTGCGCAGCCGTGGCGCCGGTCCGTCCCACCTCCGGGCTGCCCTCGATCCCGCTGCGCCTACGATTCGCTCGGCGGCAGGACCGCCGCGCCGCGCACGCAGACAGGGGGACACCGGGTGGACGACTACTGCTACGCCCCGGTCGAGCAGGTCGAGGTGGACGCGACGTTGGTCGAGGTCTTCGAGGCCTCGCCGCACACGTCCAGCGCCTGGGGCCCGCACATGCAGCACGGGGGCCCGGTCACCGGGCTCCTGGTGCGGGCGCTCGAACGTGCGGGCGAGCCGGACGGCCGACGGATCTCGCGGGTCACCACCGAGCTGTTCGGCGTGGTGCCGGTCGGGCCGGTGCGGGTGACCGGCCGGGTGCTGCGGCCCGGACGCCGCGTCGAGCTCCTGGAGGCGACCATGGAGGCGCCCATGGAGGCGCCCACCGGGGACGGCTGGCGCCTGGTCGCCACCGCACGCGCCTGGCGGTTCCGCACCGAGGACACCTCCGACGTCCACCGTCCCGCCGACCCCGCACTGCCGCTCCCTCACGGGGATGAGGCTCGTCTCTCCGAGCACCCGCTCTCCTTCGCCTGGTGGGAGGGCGGCTTCGTCGACGCGCTGCGTTGGCGGATCGACGCCGAGCAGCAGCAGCGCAGCGCCACCGTTGCCTGGGGCAGGCTGGCGGTGAGCCTGGTCAAGGGGGAGGAGACGTCCCCGCTGCAGCGCCTGCTCTCCTTCGCCGACACCGCCAACGGCGTCGGGGCCCGGCTCGACCCGGCTGGCTTCACCTTCCTCAACACCGAGATGACCGTGCACCTGTTCGCGCCTCCCGTGGGCGAGTGGTTCGGGATCGAGGCGGAGACGTCGGTCGGACCGGACGGCGCGGGCATGAGCGCCGGTCTGCTGCACGCGCCCGGCGCTCCTCTCGGCCGGGTCACGCAGGCTCTCCTCGTCGAGCGCCGCTGAACCGTCCCACCTCGCCCGTCCCGCCACGCCTGTCCTGCCTCGCCCGTCACGTCAGGCGGCCCCGACCCGCCACCCCGCGCCCCGACCTCGAAGGACCCTCGTTGAACGCCCTCTCCACCCCCACGCCGGACGTCCAGAGCCCCACCGACATCGCCTTCGACCCGGACTGGGCCGGCATCACCGGTGTCTACGGAGGCCGGGTCATCGCTGCGGTGGCCGAGGAGGCACGCGCCCACCCGAGCACCGAGGGCCTCGAGCTGGCGTCGGTCTTCGTGGAGTTCACCGGTGGCGCCCAGGTCGGGCCCGCCACGCTCCGCACCGAGCTGGTGCACCGGGGGCGCAGCACGGCCACGCTCCACCTCGTCTGCGCCCAGGCGCAGGGTGGTCCCGAGCAGCCGGCGGAGCGGCGCGTGGTGGGAGGCGTGGCGAAGTTCGTGGCGCCCGGAAGCCCGACCGCGCAGCCCAGCGCCACCGCCCTCGATGCGCCCTCACCCGAGTCGCTCCCGGAGTTCGTGCCGCCGTGGGGCGCGCTGTCCTATGACCACAAGTTCGGCGTCCGGGTCATCTCGCACCGCCTGGAGCAGGGCGTGCCCACCACCCGGGCCTGGGTGAAGTTGCAGCCCGGGACCGGGCTGGGCTCGCACGGCTCCTTGGCGGCACTGCTCGACGTGCTGCCCCCGGGGCTCTTCATGACCGCGCCGCGCCCGCGCTTCGTGCCCACGGTCGACTTCGCCATGCACCTGGACGCCAGCGTCCCCGTGGTGGATGGGGAGTGGTTCTACGGAGTGATGCGCACCGAGTGGGAGGCCGAGGAGTTCTGCCTCGAGACCGCCACCCTGCAGCGCGCCGACGGTCGGTTCGTCGGCCGCGGGACGCAGACCCGCCGCGTCGTGCGCTGGGCGCGCCCCGGGTCGGCACGGCACCGGCGGCCCATGCCCGGCCGCGAGTGCGCGCCTACGGTGAGGTGGCATGACGATCCCCCGAGCCGGCCTCGTCCGCCTGCTCGCCGTCACGGTGGCGGCGGTGGTGTGCGTGCTCGGCGGGATGTGGGGCTCCGGGGTCTTCGGCGGTCAGTCCGTGCCCGAGACGTCCGCCGGTGCCCTGCGCGACGACAGCACGCTGCTGGCACCGGGCGGTCCGGCCTTCGCCATCTGGTCGTTGATCTACTTCGGGTTGCTCGCCTACGCGGTGTGGCAGTGGCTCCCGGCGCAACGCTCGCACCCGAGGCACCGCGCGGTGGGGTGGTGGATCGCCGCCTCGATGCTGCTCAACGCGGCCTGGCTGGCGGTCGTGCGGCAGGAATGGCTCTGGGGCAGCGTGGCGGTGATCGCCGTGCTCGCCCTGGTGCTGGGCTTCGCGCTCGGCGCGCTCGGGCGCGCCCCCGCCCCGAGCCTGGCTGACCGAGTGGTCACCGACGGCACCGTGGGCCTCTACCTCGGGTGGGTCTCGGTGGCCACGTGCGCCAACCTCACCGCGGCCTTCGTCGCGGACGGGGTCGACCCGGGCGGGAGGAGTGCGGAGTGGTTGGCGGTGGCGGTGCTCGTGCTCGTGCTCCTGCTCGTCGGGCTGCTCGCCGCGGTCAGCGGCGGCAACCTCGGGGTGGGGCTGGCCGTGGCGTGGGGACTGCTGTGGATCGGCGTGCAACGCCTCGACGGCGCACCCGCATCGACTCTGG
>JAZQNT010000653.1:0-7080 GCA_045627505.1 Nocardioides sp. | reverse complement strand
GTCGTTCCCGGAGCACCCGACGACCGCCAGCATGAGCGCGACGCTCAGGGACACCGCCGCCGTCGTCGCTCGAGGTCGAGGTGCTGCGGCGAGTGGACGCGGCCTGCGCATGCGAACTCCTGGGGTGTGAGGGATCGGTGGAAGGGTGCCACGCAGACGCGGGCCGTGCGGGGCGTTTCCAAGAGCAGCAGGCCCCGGACCAGGTGAGTCCGCGGCCTGCTGCGACGGCGTGTGGGGGTGGCGTGCGTGGTGGGCGTGGTGCCCCGGGGATGGCCCGGCCTCAGGTGCCGACGGTGACGGGCTCGTCCTCGCCGCTCTCCTCGGCGGAGGGACGCTTGCGCTTCACCTGACCCAGTTCCTCCGGCTGCACGCGCATGAAGGAGATCATCACGACCGAGGCGAGGATCATCAGCCCGGCGGCGGCCATGAAGGCGGCAGTCGCCCCCTCGGTGAAGGAGGTCTGGAAGAGGAGCACGTCCAGGGTGCTCATCCCGGAGCCGGGCGCCACGGCCGTGGGGTCCACGCCGGCCTCGGTGAGGAGCGAGGAGACCGTGCCGGACACCTCGTCGTTGCGGCGGTTGATGAACTGCAGCGACACGGTGCTCAGCAGGCCCAGGCCGAAGGCGCCACCGATCTGGGTGACGGTGTTGAGGACCGAGGAGCCGACGCCCTGGTCCTCCGCCTTGACGTTGTGGATGGCGGTGAGGGTCATCGGGACGAAGACCAGACCCATGCCGAGGCCCATCAGGGCCAGGAACGGGAACAGGTCACTCAGGTAGGTGAACGAGTCCGCACCCACGGTCTCACCGGCCAGGAACTGGGAGACGGCGTGCTCGGGGGAGGCGTCGACGGAGTAGCGCGAGAACCCGAACAGGCCGGCAGCGGCGAACAGGGTTCCGGTACCGGTGATCCAGCGCACGGACAGGCGCGCGACCAGCTGGGACGCGGCGATCGTGCCCACCATGACCGAGACCGAGAACGGGAGGAACGCCAGACCGGCCTTGAACGGCTCGAATCCGACGATGCGCTGCACGAACTGACCGTTGAAGTAGAACATCGACATCATCGCCATCGAGGCGAAGAGCATCGCGGCGAACGAGGTGCCGCGGGTGCGGTCCTTGATGATGCGCAACGGCAGCAGCGGGTGCTCGACCCTCTTCTCGACCATGACGAAGGCGACCAGCAGGGCGACGCCGACGACCAGGAACGCGATGGTCTGGGGGTGGGTCCAGCCGCCGTCGGCGTCACCGGCGCGGGTGAGGCCGAAGACGAGGGCGAACATGCCGAGGGTTCCGGTGAGGGCACCGGGGACGTCGAGCGGGTTGCGGTTGCGGGCGGACTCGGCGAGCCAGCGCGGCGCGAGCAGGGCGGTGACGAAGCCGATCGGGGCGTTGATCAGCAGGGTGAGGCGCCAGCCGGTGACGTCGACGAGACCGAACAGCGAGTCGATGCCGGTGAGCCAGCCGCCGAGCAGCAGGCCCATCGCCGCGCCGATGCCGGACATGCCGGCGTAGACGCCCATCGCCTTGTTGCGCTCCGGCCCGGCGGGGAAGTTGGTGGTGATCAGGGCCAGCGCCGCGGGCGAGGCGAGTGCTGCGCCGACGCCCTGCAGGCCGCGGGCGGTCAGCAGCATCCAACCCTCGGTGGCGAACCCACCGAGCAGCGAGGCCACGGCGAAGATGACCAGACCGATGGTGAAGGTGCGACGGCGGCCGAGCATGTCGCCCAGTCGTCCACCCAGGATCAGCAGACCACCGAAGGTCAGGGCGTACGCGGTGACCATCCAGGTCAGCGCCGACTGGCTCAGGTCGAGGTCACGTGCGACGTGGGGCAGCGCGATGTTCGTGATCGTGCCGTCCAGGACCAGCATCAGCTGGACCACGGAGATCAGGACGAGTGCCTTGCGCAGGCTGACGCCAGCGGCGCCGGCGCCGTTGGCCGGGGTACCGGGCGCGGGGGCGCTGGTCGCCTCGCCGGCGACCTCGGGGGTGGGGTTGCTGCTCATGGGCTTCCTCGGGGGACTGGACTGCGGGAGCCCGGACGGCTCCTCGAGCATGCTAGGTGCTCCGCAGGGCTACCCGCAGGTTTGGGTGAACAATCTGCATCGGAAATGAGTGTGGGCTTGAGCACCCCGGCCGGTCCGCCCCGCTGCTGCGCTCCGGCGGGTGCGCCCGCTGGCCCCGCCGGGTCGACGTGAAATCGGGCGCCGCGGGCGGGCAGGATGGGTGCATGCAGAACTCCGAGGCCTCCGAGACACCCGAGACGCACGTCCCCTCGCCGTCCTCCCCGGACCGGCAGCGCCATCAGGAACTGTCCGATCGGATCGAGCAGGCCCGGTTCGAGTACTACGTCGAGGACCGGCCCAGGCTCTCCGACGACGCGTTCGACCGGTTGATGCGCGAGCTGCAGGAGCTCGAGGAGCAGTTTCCCGAGCTCGTCACGCCCGAGTCGCCCACCCAGCAGGTCGGCGGAGCGCCGGAGACCCAGTTCACCGCGGTGGACCACCTGCAGCGCATGGAGAGCCTCGACAACGCCTTCGACGACGACGAGCTCTCCGCCTGGTACGCCCGGGTCCTGAAGGACACTGGCGTCGCCGCCCCGCCGCTGCTGTGCGAGGTGAAGGTGGACGGCCTGGCCATCAACCTGCTCTACCGCGAGGGCGTGCTGGTGCGCGCCCTCACCCGCGGTGACGGGCGCACCGGTGAGGACGTGACGCCGAACGTGCAGACCATCTCCGCCATCCCGCGTCGTCTCACCGGGTCCGAGGAGTTCCCGGTGCCTGCCCTGGTCGAGGTGCGCGGTGAGGTCTTCATGTCCAAGAAGGCCTTCGAGGCGCTCAACGAGCGTCAGCTCGACGCCGGCAAGCCGGTCTTCGCCAACCCCCGCAACGCCGCCGCCGGCTCGCTGCGGCAGAAGGACCCCCGGATCACCGCCACCCGCACCCTGGGCATGGTCTGCCACGGCGTCGGGGCGCGTGAGGGGTTCGAACCGGTGTCGCAGTCGCAGGCCTACGCCGCCTTCGCGGCCTGGGGGCTGCCCACTTCCTCCCGGGCCAAGGTCGTGGACGACCTCGGTGCGGTGCGTGAGTTCATCGCCTACCACGGCGAGCACCGCGGCTCCGTCGAGCACGAGATCGACGGCGTCGTGGTCAAGGTCGACTCCATCGCGGTGCAGCGTCAGCTGGGATCCACCAGCCGGGCGCCGCGCTGGGCGGTGGCCTGGAAGTACCCGCCGGAGGAGGTCCACACCAAGCTCCTCGCCATCGAGGTCAACACCGGCCGTACCGGGCGGGTCACCCCGTTCGGCGTGATGGAGCCCACCAAGGTCGCCGGGTCGACGGTGGAGATGGCCACCCTGCACAACTTCTACGAGGTCAAGCGCAAGGACGTCCGCCCCGGCGACACCGTCATCCTGCGCAAGGCCGGCGACGTCATCCCCGAGATCCTGGGCGCGGTACCCGAGCTCCGCCCCGAGGGCCTGCCCGAGTGGGTGCCCCCCACGCACTGCCCGGCCTGCGGCACCGAGCTGGTGGAGCAGAAGGCGGGGGACAAGGACCGCCGCTGCCCCAACCACCGCTCCTGCCCCGCGCAGCTGACCGAGCGGGTCGAGCACGTGGGCGGACGGGGCGCCTTCGACATCGACGGCCTCGGTCGGGAGGCGGCGGTCGCCCTCTTGGAGGCGGGCGTGATCCTCGACGAGGGTGACCTCTTCGACCTCGACGCCGAGAAGCTGGTGCAGACCCAGCTCTTCACCCGCGCACCGAAGAAGGGGGAGGAGGGCCCGCAGCTCTCGGCCAACGGCGCCAAGCTGCTCGCCAGCCTCGAGGTCCGCAAGCAGGTGCCCCTGTGGCGGGTGCTGGTGGCGCTCTCCATCCGGCACGTCGGGCCGACCGCCGCCCGGGCGTTGGCGACCGAGTTCCGGTCGGTGGACGCCATTCGGGCCGCGGACGAGGAGACCCTGGCCCAGACCGAGGGAGTGGGCGCGATCATCGCCGCCTCGGTACGGGAGTGGCTCGCCGGACCGGAGTCGGAGTGGCACGTCGGCATCCTGGACAAGTGGGCCGCAGCCGGGGTCAGCATGGAGGACGTCCGGGACGAGTCGGTGCCGCAGACCCTGGCTGGCCTGACGGTCGTGGCCACCGGTTCCCTGCAGAACTACACCCGCGACTCCGTCAAGGAGGCGATCATCAGCCACGGTGGCAAGGCGGCGGGATCGGTGTCGAAGAAGACCGACTACGTGGTGGTCGGCGACAACGCAGGTTCCAAGGCGGCGAAGGCCGAGGAACTGGGTCTCACCATCCTCGACGAGGACGCCTTCACGCGGCTGCTCGCGCAGGGGCCAGACGGACTCTGAGCTCGGGGGACCTCCCGCCTAGAATCTGAACGTACCGACAACACTGAAGGACGGCTGCATGCCTGAGATCACCAGGGAAGAGGTCGCCCACCTGGCGAACCTCGCCCGGATCGACCTGTCCGACGCGGAACTCGACCACCTCGCTCCCCAGCTGAACGTGATCCTCGAGTCCGTCGCCTCGTTCTCCGACGCGGTGGGCGACGACGTCGTCCCCACGTCCCACCCCATCCCGCTGACCAACGTCTTCCGTGAGGACGTCGTCAAGCCGGGTCTGACCGCCGAGCAGGCGCTCGCGATGGCCCCCGCGGCCGAGCAGCAGCGCTTCATGGTTCCGCGCATCCTGGGGGACGAGCAGTGAGCCAGAACGTCGTGAACCCGTGGATCAAGAAGACCGCCGACGAGCTCGCCCAGGCCCTCGCGGCCGGCGAGGTGACCTCCGTCGAGCTGGTCCAGGCCCACCTGGACCGCATCGCTGCCATCGACGGCAACGCCGATGCCGGCGTCCACGCCTTCCTGCACGTCGACGCCGAAGGAGCCCTGGCCCAGGCCGAGGCCTCCGACGAGCGCCGTGCTGCTGGCCAGCCCGCCTCCTACCTCGACGGCGTGCCGATCGCAGTCAAGGACATCCTGACCACCGAGGGCCTGCCGACCACGTGCGCCTCGAAGATGCTCGAGGGCTGGATCCCGCCGTACGACGCCACCGTCGTGAAGAAGATCAAGGCCGCTGGTCTGCCGATCCTGGGCAAGACCAACATGGACGAGTTCGCGATGGGCTCCTCCTCCGAGCACTCCGCGTACGGCCCCACCCGCAACCCGTGGGACCAGACCCGCATCCCCGGTGGTTCCGGCGGTGGCTCGGCCGTCGCCGTGGCCGCCTTCGAGGCTCCGCTGGCCCTGGGCACCGACACCGGCGGCTCGATCCGTCAGCCCGCAGCGGTCACCGGCTCGGTCGGCGTGAAGCCGACCTACGGTGGCGTCTCGCGCTTCGGCCTGGTGGCGATGGCCAACTCGCTCGACCAGGTCGGCCCGGTCTCGCGCACGGTCCTCGACTCTGCGCTGCTGCAGGAGATCATCGGCGGTCACGACCCCCTCGACTCCACCTCGCTGGACGAAGAGGTCCCGGCGTTCGCCGAGGCCGCCCGTCAGGGTGCCGCCGGTGACCTCACCGGCCTCAAGGTCGGTGTCATCACCGAGCTGCAGGGCGAGGGCTACCAGGCCGGCGTCATGGCTCGCTTCACCGAGTCGCTCGAGCTGTTGAAGGCTGCCGGAGCCGAGATCGTCGAGGTCTCGTGCCCGAACTTCGTGCACGCCCTGGCCGCGTACTACCTGATCATGCCGTGCGAGGTCTCCTCCAACCTGGCGAAGTTCGACGCCATGCGTTACGGCCTGCGCGTCACCCCCGAGGGCGACCCGTCCGCCGAGGACGTCATGCGCGCCTCGCGTGACGCCGGCTTCGGCGACGAGGTCAAGCGCCGCATCATCATCGGCACCTACGCGCTCTCCAGCGGCTACTACGACGCCTACTACGGCCAGGCGCAGAAGGTCCGCACGCTGATCCAGCAGGACTTCGACGCCGCCTTCACCCAGGCCGACGTCCTGGTCTCGCCCACCGCGCCGACCACCGCGTTCAAGCTGGGCGAAAAGCTCGACGACCCGGTCGCGATGTACCTCAACGACCTGGCCACCATCCCCGCCAACCTCGCCGGCGTCCCGGGCATCTCGCTGCCCAACGGTCTCGCCGACGAGGACGGTCTGCCGTCCGGCTTCCAGATCCAGGCTCCCGCCCGTGAGGACATCCGCCTCTACCGCGTCGGCGCTGCGCTCGAAGCCATGCTGGAGAAGGGCGGGGGTGGGCCATTGCTCGACCAGGCCCCCGAGATCGAGGAGGTTCGCGCATGAGCGCCGCACCCGCGAAGCTGATGAGCTTCGAGAAGGTGCTCGAGAACTTCGACCCGGCGATGGGCCTGGAGGTCCACGTCGAGCTGAACTCGAACACCAAGATGTTCTGCTCCTGCCCGACCGCGTTCGGTGCCGAGCCCAACACCCAGGTCTGCCCGATCTGCCTGGGGCTGCCCGGCGCGATGCCCGTGGTCAACGTCAAGGGTGTCGAGTCCGCGATCCGCATCGGCCTGGCGCTCAACTGCGAGATCGCCGAGTGGTGCCGCTTCGCCCGGAAGAACTACTTCTACCCGGACATGCCGAAGAACTTCCAGACCTCGCAGTACGACGAGCCGATCGCCTTCGAGGGCTTCATGGACGTCACCATCGAGGGTGACGACGGCGAGCCGGAGAACTTCCGCGTCGAGATCGAGCGCGCCCACATGGAGGAGGACACCGGCAAGTCGCTGCACGTCGGTGGCGCCACCGGCCGCATCCACGGCGCCGACTACTCGCTGGTCGACTACAACCGCGCCGGCATCCCGCTCATCGAGATCGTCACCAAGCCCATCGTCGGAGCCGGCGCGAAGGCCCCGGCCGTCGCCCGGGCGTACGTCGCCCAGCTCCGCGAGCTGATCCTCGCGCTCGGCGTCTCCGACGCCCGCATGGACCAGGGCTCGATCCGCGCCGACGTCAACCTGTCGCTGGCCCCGAAGGGCTCCGACGTCCTCGGCACCCGCACGGAGACCAAGAACGTCAACTCGCTGCGCTCGGTGGAGCGCGCGGTGCGCTACGAGATGCGCCGGCACGCCGCCGTCCTGACCTCGGGCTCGACCATCCTGCAGGGGA
>JAZQNT010000652.1:0-2695 GCA_045627505.1 Nocardioides sp. | reverse complement strand
AGCGACGCCTGAACGCTTGGCAGAGTCGCCGGAGTCGAGCGGCCTGCGCGGCGCGGTGTTCGGCGGATTGCTCAGCGGTGCGGATGCTTGCGGTGTCGCCCAGCGGCGACACGGCGCTGATCTCGGCCGTCGCCCGCGCTCATCACCCGCATCGAGACCGCCCCAACCGCCCCTGCGACGCCGCCCTGGCACGCCCGGACGGGCTACCGCCTTCGGGCGTGGCAGACGCCCTTCTTGTAGACGCAGTGTCACTTCCCGCTGTACACCGGGAACGCGCTGTGCACGCCGTAGTCCACGCCGCCCAAGCTCTGCAAGGCGGCCATGTCGTCGTCGGAGATCTCGAAGTTGACGTCCGCGTTGGAGCGCATGTGGTCTGGATTGGCGGTCTTCGGCAGAGATACGGTCCCCAGCTGCAGCGTGTAGCGGATGCACAGCTGCGGGACGGTCACGCCGTACTTCTCGGCCATCGCTTGCACGTCGGCGTTCTCCAGGATCGCGCCGTGGCCGATCGGCGAGTAGGCCTCGACAAGGATTCCGTTGGACGCGCAGTAGGCCAGAAGCTCGGAGGGCGTGTTGCCGGCGTGGACGAGCAGCTGGTTCACGTGGGGCGTGACAGTGCTGGCCCGGAGGACGTTCTCGATGTCCTCCTGCAGGAAGTTCGACACCCCGATCGCGCGGATCTTGCCCGCCTTGTACGCGTCCTCGAGGGCGCGCCAGGCCTCGCGGTTGCCTTCTGCGTAGTCGCCGCCGCGGAAGTCGGCCCACGGCTGCGGGGCGTGGATGAGCATCAGATCGATGTACTCCAGACCCAGCGCCCGGAGGGATCCGTCGATCGCGGCGACCGCGGCGTCGTACTCCTTGATCTCCGCGGCGAGCTTCGTCGACACGAACAGCTCCTCCCGTGGAACGCCTGATGTGCGCACACCCTCGCCGACGCCGCGCTCGTTGCCGTAGGCCTGGGCGGTGTCGATGTTGCGGTAGCCGATCCCCACGGCGTCGCGTACGGCCTGGGCGGCCTTGTCGTCGTCGATGAACCAGGTGCCGAGCCCGAGCCTTGGGATCTCGATGTCGTTGGAAAGGGTGTATGTCTCGTTCAGGATCATGAGTGTCGTGTCTCCTCGTCGGTACGGGTTCAGGTTGCCGTCAGGCGTCGAGTTCTCGGATCGGTCGGGCGGGCACGCCGCCCAGATCGTGATGCCCCCCTGGTCGATGTCGCCCTGTCGCGGCTCCTTCCTCAAGTCCCTCAGCTGCCCCTTCCTCAGCGGCCGACGTACGCCATGTGCTCGGCGTTGTAGCGGTCACCGCGGACGCCGACGGTCTGCGCGAGACGGTTCAGGTCATCCACCTCGTCGGCCGAGAGCCCGGTCTGAGTCGCTCCGGCGTTCTCCTGGATGCGGGCGGTGCGGCGGGTGCCGGGGATCGGCACGATCCACGGCCGCTGGGCGAGCAGCCAAGCCAGCGCGATCTGCCCCGGCGTCACGCCCTTCGCCTCTGCGAGGACCTTGACGTGGTCGACGAGGGCCTGGTTCGCGGCGAGGTTCTCCGCCTCGAACCGCGGCACCCGGCGGCGGATGTCACCCTCGGTGAGGCTCGTCGTCGTGTCAACGGTGCCCGTGAGGAACCCCTTGCCCAGCGGGCTGAACGGTACGAAACCGATGCCGAGCTCCGCCAGCGTCGGCAGGACCTCAGCCTCGGGGTCGCGGGTCCACAGCGAGTACTCGCTCTGCACCGCGGTCACGGGGTGGACGGCGTGCGCGGCGCGGATGGTGGCGGCCGAGGCCTCCGAGAGTCCGAAGTGCTTGACCTTGCCCTCGGCCACCAGCTCGCTGACGGTGCCGGCGACGTCCTCGATCGGCACGTCCGGATCGACACGGTGCTGGTAGAACAGGTCGATCACATCGGTGCGCAATCGCTTCAGCGATGCCTCCGCCACGCGACGGATCTGCTCGGGACGGCTGTCCAGGCCGACGCTTTGACCGTCCTGGATGTGCCAGCCGAACTTCGTCGCGATCACAACCTGGTCGCGGACCGGCTCGAGCGCCTCGCCCACGAGCTGCTCGTTGTCGTAGGGCCCGTAGACCTCGGCGGTGTCGAAGAACGTCACGCCGCTCTCGAGCGCGGAGCGCAGCACCCCGATCATGTCGGCGCGGTTGCCGGGGTTGGGGCCGTAGCTCTGGGACATGCCCATCGCTCCGAGACCGATGGCGGAGACCTGGAGTCCTTGTCCGAGCGTCCTGGTGTGCATGATCAGGCCTCCGTCCTGTCGCCGTGGTAGTCGGCGTCGGTGATGTGCTCTTTCCAGTCCGTGGTCTCGGCGGGGTCGTCGCCCGCCTCCAACAGGGCGATGTGCTCCATGAAGCAGTCCGGGGCGGCGGCGTGCCAGTGGTCCTCGTCCGGCGGCGTGTAGAGCGTCTGCCCGGCGTGGACCTCGATGATCGTGCCGTCGCGGCTGCCGAAGCGGGCGATGCCGTCGGTGACGTGGAGATATTGGCCGCGGGCGTGGGAGTGCCAGGCGGTGCGGGAACCGGGGGCGAAGCGCACCTTGGCCATCGTCGCGCGCTGGTCGCCCTCCTGCGGGGTGGCCAGGACGTCGAGCCACACGTCGCCGGCGAACTGCTCCGGCGGGTTCTTCGCGGTCGGGGCGGTGTCGAGGACTCTCATGATCTGCTCTCCTTCTCGTTCCCAGCGCTGTCCG
>JAZQNT010000651.1:0-1682 GCA_045627505.1 Nocardioides sp. | reverse complement strand
CGCGCGGACGCAGCAGGGTGAGCTGGTCGCCCTCGGGGCCGACCTGCGCGCCGGCGGGCAGGACGACGTCCTCCGTGCTGCGGTGGACCAGCGCCCAGCGCACACCCGCCGCGCTGAGCACGTCGGCCAGCTCGTCGGCGTCGTCGGCCCCACGGACCCGGGCGGCCAGCGCACTCTCTCCACCGACCGTCCCCTCGGGCACCGTCAGCGCGTCCTCGGTCACCATCTGACCGGGGAAGAAGCGCGGTGCCGGGTCGAGGATGGTGCGTGGGGTCCAGTCGAAGCGTCGGTAGGTGGAGAACGGCAGCACCACGACGAGGTCGTCATCGACGTCGAGCCGCTCCATCTCCGCGCGGACGCCGTGCCACTGCGCGGGGAACTCGTCGGAGTGCAGGAAGCCGCCGAGCCCCAGGGCGAACGACGGAAGTGCGGCCACCGGGGCGAGCAGGAAGCAGACCAGCCAGGCCCGCCCCGCACCGCTGCGTCCCGTCGACCACTCGGCCAGCCGCGCCACCGCTGCGGAGAGCCCGACGGAGGCGACCAGCACCCACGGAGCGACCCACTTCTGTCCGTCGCGCAGCAGGCCCCCTCCGGGCACGTGGAGCACGCACCACTCGACCGCTCCCTGGAGGGGACCCACGCCTCCGACGGCGGCGACGAGCACCGATCCCAGGCCCAGCGCCAGCGCCTGGCGCCACGGGAGGACCGGAGCCCGGCGCGAGGCCCACCACCCGTACGCGGCCACGAGGACCAGGGCGAGGCCGACCGTCGCCGACAGCAGGTCTCCGCGGTCTGCCGGGACGATCGACTCCTTCCAGATGCCGCCGAACGTGAGGAGTGACCCCAGCACCCCGAAGGGGGTGTCGGACGACGAGGCGAAGGCCTCCACCCCGAACGCGTCCGGGGGCAGCTGGTCGGCACCGTTGCCGAACGCCGGGACGATCCACGGCAGGTTGACGAAGAGGCCGAGTCCCAGGACGCGCGCGGCGGTACGCCACTGGCCCAGTGCCAGCACCAGCGCATCATAGCCCCCCGCCCGGATCATTTCCGGGGTGGCCTCGGTGTTCATCCGGATCTCACAGCCGGACTTCCGGACCTGACGGATCAGCCACTCATTGTAATCGTGGAGGTTCCATTTGAAATCCGCCATGCCGGCGATGTTCATCTGACCGCCCAGCTTGTCGGTCTTTTCGAAGAGGGTCACGGTATGTCCGCATTCCGCGGCAGTCAGCGCCGCCCGCATACCGGCCGCGCCGCCGCCCACCACGGCGATCTTTTTGCTGATTCCGGAGGGGTGGAAGAGATCGGGCTCCTGCACCAGCGCCACCCGGGGGTTCACGGAGCAGCGTCCGCACTTGCCCATGCAGCGCAGGCAAGGGGTCACGTCCTCGCCCCGGCCCTCCTGAAGCTTTATGCCCATGTCGGTATCGGCCAGATACTGCCGGGCCATGGAGATCAGGTCGGTGCGGCCCTCGGCAATGAATTTTTCCATCATGTCGGGATCGCCGAAGCCGCCCACGGGGGCCACCAGCGCCTTGATGCCGCGCTTTTTGAAGGCCTCGGCAAACTGGAGGTTCCAGGGGCTTTCCTTGCTGGAGTTATAGCCGCCCACATGGGTATAGGAGCCGTCCCAGCCAAGTCGGAGGCCAAGCGGTCTTAGGAAGACAATAGAGAGGGACAAC
>JAZQNT010000650.1:0-6825 GCA_045627505.1 Nocardioides sp. | reverse complement strand
AGCAGGTCGCCGACGAACCGGACAGCGTCACCGGGCGGTACCTGCGCCACGGGCTCGGATGCTCAGCGCCAGATGGTGCCCGGTCCGGCTGATGTGGCTGAGGTGGCTGGGCACTCGTCAGTTGCCCGCCCGCTCCCCCGGAGCCTCATCCGCGTCCTTGCACGCGATCTCGTTGCCGTCGTGGTCGAGGAGTCGACCGCCCAAGTCGTCCAGGGTGATCGTACTGAGGATCAGCATGGCGATGCCGGCGCCCTTCTTCTCGAAGAGCCGCAGGGTGACGGTCATGTCCCCGTTGCCGTGGGACTTGCGGGCCACGGTGAACTCCTGTCCCGCCCCGTGCCCGAACGTCAGCGTCAGCCCACCACCGGACCGCACGCAGGAACTGAACCCGTGCTCGGCACCGGCGTTGGCGTCCAGGAACCAGCCGGCCGCGCAGACGGCGGCGGCGACACCCGCCAGCACGGCGGGTAGGTGTCGACGAAAGACCATCTCGGTCACGCCTCCCGTCGGGTGGGACTTCGTGTGCTGTTCCCCCACTGCGTTGACGACGCCATCGCGTTCAGCGGTTCCACGGACTCCTTTGACGTCCGGGAACGCCAAAGGCCCGGGACTCGACGGGAGTTCCGGGCCTTCGGGAGGATCGCCGGGTGCGTCCTCGTGCTCGCGGATGCGGACCGACTTGGACGGCGGCCCGCCCTTACCGGGGACCGTAGCGCCGCTGCTTTCGACGCGAATCAGCGTGCGGACGCCACGACAGCAGCGATGGCTTGACGTCGCGCCGAGTCGCTCTTGATCTTGGCCAAGTCCTGCATTCGCGGGGAGTCCGGAGATCGCACCAACGCGCCCTTGCGGGGCTCTTGGGACAGAATGCGCTTCAAGCGTGACTGCGAGTTCATGGCTACCTCCTGATGTGGGACCACGCTACTACTGGTGTCAACGCTAACTATCACGGGCGACACCTCTGATGCCGCAAGCCCAGACCGCCAAGATCGTCTGCCCGCCACCCACAGCCCAAGCCCCGAGGCGAAGGGCGTCCTCATCGGGCTGAAAAAGGAGCCCGAAGCCGCTTAGCCATAGCAGGCCTGCACACAACAACGCCACAGCACGTGGAGCTGCCAGACCAAGAGACACCACTTGGTGCTCAGGGCCGCGGGCGAACAGGGCGATCATGAGAGCCGGCAGTCCGCAGGCTACTGTCGCCACGGCTGCTGCGGTAGTCGAATCAGTAATACGGTTGCTCAGAGGCCCGGGGAAGAAGTAGACGGCCAGCGTGGCGAAGGCCGCGAGTGCTGTGGTCAGCATCGTCTGGTTGACCAGCCCTGCGCGGACGGGCACCAACGAGACCAACGCGCTGAAACCGCCACCCTTGGTGTCCCGGTAGCGCGACCCCCGCACGTGGCCGGTGCGCGTCGGCTCGGGGTCCGAATGCTCCGTGCCGTCAGGACCGATCCAGCCGAGTTCGGCGACGCTCATCCCAGGCGGCGCCACCACCTCCAAGTGCCAACTGCGAGCATCATCAACGCCGGCACCTTGGATGCGGAACGATGTCACCCCAAGCCACCGGTACCCGCGGTCCTCTGACGTAACCATCAAATCGAAGTCGAACTCGGCCTTAACCAGGTGGCGCTGGCCGCTGCGTGCCGCTGGGACATCGACAACGAAGAGGAAGCCGTCGGCCAGCGACTTCGCGAACGTGTTTCTCACGTACCTCGTGAGAACTTCGAGAGCCGCGCCCTTCCGTGCCAGGTCCTCGTCAGAGGGGTGAGTCGAGCGTTCAACTTCATCGACCTCGTCGGAGGCCCGACTGTGGTCTGCATCCGTCACCCCTGGGAACAGTCGCTCGATGTCCTGCGACGCGGCCGCCGCTGAATCAGCTTCCACGATCGCTGTGAGGGCTCGAACCTCTGCTTTGGCCTGCTCAACTGGCAGCAGGGAACTCAGCATGCGGACGCCAAGGTTCGTGTTCTGCTCCTTGGTCCAGACGGGAAGCGCGAGGCCAGAAGCATCGCGCACGTCCAGGCCGCGAAATGACCGCTTCTCAAACCGGGCCAAGGGCACAGGGGTGTAGCCATGCTTCTGCGGCATGTGCTCGGCGTCTGGGAGATGGAAGTCCCAGCTAACCCGGCGTCGCGCTTCGCCATGCGCAGGGAAACTGATCGCGTCCACGCGCCTCAACAACCAGTCGCCAGGCACGAGTGCCAATGAAACCGCCCAATGGACTGATCCTTCGAACGGTGACTCAAGCAGGGCTGGGGTCTCTTCGGCGCTCTCAACCGTTGCAGGCACCGGGGGAGCGCATTCCTTGAACCGGCGCCACAGCGCTACTAGCCGCTCCACTCCATGTCCCCCATCGTCCCGGATAAAGTTCAACGTCCCGCGTCTAAGCAGCAAAGTGGGGGTGCCATCGCACCCCCACTTCACTCACTTGCCGCGACGCTTAGGCGTCTGGGACAGCGCACTCGCAGCGGCCGTCTTGGCCGGCTTCGAGCTGCGCGGGTTGCGCAGCACAGCGCTCGCGGCCTGCGCGGCCTTCTGGCCGGTCTGACGCTTGTTCTGGGCCATCTGCCCTACCTCCTTTCCTGAATGCCAGTTGGACAACACGGCACAGGCGGTGGTGGAGTACTGGTCTACCCGGTACCGACCACGTGTCTGTGCCCTGCGGGGTCCAGTTCCAGCTGGGCCCCGCAAACTCATTCTCGGGACTTCGTCCCTCCCTCCGGCCCAGCCCCGAGGGGACTGGGCCGGAGTCGTTGTCCCAGCGTTTTTGACTGACAATGACAACGATCAGGTTTGAAGCACGCGACACTCAGCTCAGCTGCAGCCGGAGGTGCTGCCGCAACCCTCGCAGACGTAGCAGGAGCCGGCGGGACGCATCTTGGTGCCGCAGGTCATGCAGAGCGGGGAGTCAACGGCGGTGCCGGTGATCTTCTCCAGCAGCTCGGCGGAGGTGTGGGCCTCGCCGACCTTCTCGGTGACGACCTTGGCCTCGATCGGCTTGGCCTCGACGAACTCGATCTTCTCGGGCTTGAGGGACTCGACCTCGCTGACCTCCTCGACCGGCTCGTACGAACCGGTCTCGAGGTGGCGCTGACGCTCCTCGGCCGAGTAGATGCCGAGCATCGAGCGCTCGTCGAACGGCATGTAGTCCAGCGCCAGGCGGCGGAAGATGTAGTCCATGATCGACTGCGCCATCCGGACGTCCGGGTCGTCGGTGAGGCCGGCGGGCTCGAAGCGCAGGTTGGTGAACTTCGAGACGTAGGTCTCCAGCGGGACGCCGTACTGCAGGCCGATCGAGACGGCGATCGAGAAGGCGTCCATCACGCCGGCCAGGGTCGAACCCTGCTTGCCGAGCTTCAGGAAGACCTCACCGAGCTGACCGTCCTCGTGCGCACCCGAGGTCATGTACCCCTCGGCGCCACCCACGGTGAACGAGGTGGTGCGCGAGACGCGGGACTTGGGCAGACGCTTGCGGGTCGGGCGGTAGACGATCTTCTCGACGACCTTGACCTCGGCGTCGGAAGCCGCGGCAGCAGCAGCGGCGGTCTTGTCCGCGGCGTCCTTCTTGGCCTTGCCGCCGCCATCGGCCAGCGGCTGACCGACCTTGCAGTTGTCGCGGTAGACCGCGGTCGCCTTGAGGCCGAGCTTCCAGGACTGCATGTAGACGTCCTCGATCTCCTCCACCGTGGCCGTCTCCGGCAGGTTCACGGTCTTGGAGATGGCGCCGGACAGGAACGGCTGGCAGGCGGCCATCATGCGCACGTGGCCCATCGGGGCCAGGGCGCGGGCACCCATGGCGGTGTCGAAGACCTCGTAGTGCTCGGTCTTGAGGCCGGGCGCGTCGATCACGTGGCCGTGCTCGCCGATGTAGGCGACGATCGCCTCGATCTGCTCCGGCTGGTAGCCGAGGTTCTTCAGCGCGCGCGGAATGGTCTGGTTGACGATCTGCATCGAGCCGCCGCCGACGAGCTTCTTGAACTTCACCAGGGAGAAGTCGGGCTCGATGCCGGTGGTGTCGCAGTCCATCATGAAGCCGATGGTGCCGGTCGGCGCGAGCACGGAGGCCTGCGCGTTGCGGTAACCGTTGGTCTCGCCCAGCTTGATCACGTCGGCCCAGGCCTTGGTGGCGGCGGCGAGCACGGCGGAGTCGACCTCGGTGAGGGTCTTGACCTCGGCGTTGGCCGACTGGTGCTTGCGCATGACCCGCTTGTGGGCCTCGGCGTTGCGGGCGTAGCCGTTGTACGGGCCGACGACCTTGGCCAACTCGGCCGAACGCTTGTACGAGGTGCCGGTCATCAGCGAGGTGATGGCAGCAGCCATCGCGCGGCCACCCTCGGAGTCGTAGCCCAGGCCCATGGCCATGAGCAGCGCGCCCAGGTTGGCGTAGCCGATACCCAGCTGGCGGTAGTCGACGGTGGTCTGGCCGATCGCCTCGGTCGGGAAGTCGGCGAAGCAGATCGAGATGTCCATCGCGGTGATGATGATCTCGACGGCCTGCGCGAACAGCTCGGAGTCGAAGGTGTCGTCGTCCTTGAGGAACTTGAGCAGGTTGAGCGACGCCAGGTTGCACGAGGAGTTGTCCAGCGACATGTACTCCGAGCACGGGTTGGACGCGGTGATGCGGCCGGTCTCGGGGTTGGTGTGCCAGTCGTTGATGGTGTCGTCGTACTGCAGACCCGGGTCGGCGCACTCCCAGGCGGCCTTGGAGATCTTGCGGAAGAGCGAACGGGCGTCGACGGTCTCGATGACCTCGCCGGTGTCGCGGGCACGCAGACCGAACTCGGTGCCGTTCTCGACGGCGGTCATGAACTCGTCGGTGACGCGCACCGAGTTGTTGGCGTTCTGGTACTGGACCGAGGTGATGTCCTTGCCACCGAGGTCCATGTCGAAGCCGGCGTCACGCAGCGCGCGGATCTTGTCCTCCTCGCGCGCCTTGGTCTCGACGAACTCCTCGATGTCGGGGTGGTCGACGTCGAGCACGACCATCTTGGCCGCGCGACGCGTGGCGCCACCGGACTTGATGGTGCCGGCGGACGCGTCGGCGCCGCGCATGAAGGAGACCGGACCCGACGCGGTGCCACCGGAGGAGAGGAGCTCCTTCGACGAACGGATGCGGGAGAGGTTGAGGCCGGCGCCGGAGCCGCCCTTGAAGATGAAGCCCTCTTCCTTGTACCAGTTGAGGATCGAGTCCATCGAGTCGTCCACCGAGAGGATGAAGCAGGCCGAGACCTGCTGCGGGGACGAGGTGCCGACGTTGAACCACACCGGGGAGTTGAAGGAGAAGTACTGGTTGACCAGCAGCCAGGTCAGCTCCTCCTCGAAGATCCGGGCGTCCTCGGCGGTGGCGAAGTAGCCGTGCTCCAGGCCCGCCGCGCTGTAGGTCGTGGTGATCCGGTCGATGAGCTGCTTGAGGCTCCACTCGCGGGCGTCGGTACCCACCGCGCCGCGGAAGTACTTCGTGGTGACGATGGTGGAGGCGTTGACGCTCCAGAAGTCGGGGTACTCCACGCCGCGCTGCTCGAAGACGGTCTCGCCGGTCTTCCAGTTGGTCTGGACGACGTCGCGACGCTCCCAGTTGATCGCGTCGTAGGGGTGGGTTCCCTCGGTGCTGAAGACACGCTTCAGCTTCAGGCCACCCTTGTTGACCGTCTTCGTGCTCATGGGCGCGCGGTTCCCTTCGCTGCTTTGGATAAGTGAGGTTGCTTCAAATGAATGAGTTGGTGGGACGTTCTTCGGACGGACGCGGGCCCGTCCCGGCGAGCGTCAGCCAGTGAGGACGTCCTCGCGCACCACATCGGCACGCAAGGACTCGATCTCGCGGACGAAGTCGTCCGCGCTCTCGAACGACTTGTAGACACTGGCGAACCGCAGGTACGCCACCTCGTCGAGCGCCTTGAGCGGCGCGAGGATGGCCAGCCCCACCTCGTGGGCGGGGATCTCGGCGGACCCCTTGGCCCGCAGCGCCACCTCGACCTCCTGGCCGAGGCACGCGAGCTGGTCCTCGGTGACGGGCCGGCCCTTGCAGGCCTTGCGCACGCCGGTGATCGCCTTCTCGCGGTTGAACGGCTCAGCGGCACCGGAACGCTTGAGCACGTTCAGCTGCATCAGCTCGACGGTGCTGAACCGCTTGCCGCACTCCTGGCAGGAACGGCGGCGGCGGATCTGGCCCCCGTCCTCGGAGACCCGGGAGTCGAGGACTCGGGTGTCAGTGTGCCGGCAATGTGGGCAGTACACAGTGCTTCCCTCCCCTTGGTCTCCCTGACGCGAGTGCGTCGTTCTTCTGATTCCTTGCTCCACCCCGGGCCCGATCCCCATCGACCCGACGTCGTCGCCGTCCCCCGGGTCCGGACACCCGATTCCGGATGCCCACCCTGTGGAGAACAACTGCGTTCCTGTGGATGATCCACGGTCAACCTGTGAGTCATCATCATCCAGCTGTGCACTAGATGTGGAGAACCACATCGGCGTAACTACTAGATGTTGTGGCAACCGTACGCGCCCTCCCCAATGCTTGGCAAGCCGATCGCGGAGGTCTCGCGAGAACCGGTTCGGGACCCATTCCGCGCACCGCCCCACCTCCCGTTCCGGGCACGAAAACCCGCAGGTCAGCGCGGCAATCGATGTGCCCGGCGCCACGTCCGACTCGCTCTGGACCAGACTTGGAGCCCCACCCGGGGACCACAGCGCCGAAGATGTCTTCACGACGAGGAAGCGCCTGCCAGAATGGGGACGTGGCAACCGGTAAGCGCGCAGGATCCCGACGGGCCGCCCGACCGACCGCCAAACCCTCCCTGGGGGCCTTGGCGTACGCCGCGGCCATCACGGCCT
>JAZQNT010000649.1:0-7197 GCA_045627505.1 Nocardioides sp. | reverse complement strand
CGCCGCCCCACAGCCGCTTGTAGGAGTTGACGAACTGGTTCGTCACGGCCGTGATCTCGGCCGCGTGCGTGAGCAGGCCGGCGATGAACGACCGCGCGACCTTCGACAGCTCGAGCGGGGCGCCCGGCTCGTGGAACGCGTTGCGGTCCCCCTCGAAGAGCGACAGGTGGGTGTGCATGCCCGAGCCGGGGTGCTGGGTGAACGGCTTGGGCATGAAGGACGCCCACATGTTCTGCCCCAGCGCCACCTCTCGGATGACGGTGCGGAAGGTCATGATGTTGTCCGCCGTGGTCAGGGCGTCGGCGTACCGCAGGTCGATCTCCTGCTGACCGGGACCCGCCTCGTGGTGGCTGAACTCGACGGAGATCCCCATCGACTCCAGCATCGTGATCGCCTCGCGCCGGAAGTCGGCGCCCCTCGACTGCGCGGTGTGGTCGAAGTAGCCGCTGCGGTCCACCGGGACGGGCGAGTGGCCCGGCTCCGGCGTGTCCTTGAACAGGTAGAACTCGATCTCGGGGTGCGTGTAGAAGGCGAAGCCCTTGTCGGCGGCCCTGGCCAGGGTCCGCTTCAGCACGTGTCGCGGGTCGGCGTACGACGCGCTGCCGTCGGGCATCTGGATGTCGCAGAACATGCGTGCCGTCGCCGGGTTGTCGCCTCGCCACGGCAGGATCTGGAACGTCGAGGGGTCCGGCAGGGCGAGCATGTCGGACTCCTGGACCCGGGCGAAGCCCTCGATCGCGGAGCCGTCGAACCCGATCCCCTCGCTGAAGGCGCTCTCGAGCTCGGCGGGCGCGATCGCCACCGACTTGAGGAAGCCCAGCACGTCGGTGAACCAGAGCCGGACGAACCGGACGTCACGCTCTTCGAGAGCTCGGAGTACGAAGTCTTCCTGCTTGCCCATGGGCTCAACTATGGCCCATCCGTCACACCGGTGCGCCCCCTTCTCCCACAACACGCCATGAGTCGCACCCACGGCATGCCACCTGGCCTGCGACGAAACACGGCCGTTACATCACCGACACATCGCCGTCACCGCCGACGAGCGCGTCCGGAGCGTTTCCTGCGCCGATGCTCCGCACCGGGAGGCGTCACACTCAGGCGTTGAGGGAGGTGTTGCGGGAGGCGTCGGGGATGTTCTCCCACTCGCGCAGCCAGACCGCCGCGGAGGCGTCCGAGGGCATCCGCCAGTCCCCCCGCGGCGACATCGTTCCACCGGCCGACACCTTGGGGCCGTTGGGCAGCGCGCTGCGCTTGAACTGCGAGGCGAAGAACCGCTGGATGAACACCTGCATCCAATGCCGCACCTGGGTCAAGGAGTAGGCGGGGCGGGCGTCGAGCGGGAACCCGGGCGGCCACTCCCCCGCCTCGGCGTCCCGCCAGGCGTGCATGGCCAGGAAGGCGACCTTGCTCGGGCGCTGGCCGCGGCGGACCAGGTGGAAGAGGGTGAAGTCCTGCAGGTTGTACGGGCCGACGGTGTCCTCGGTGGCCTGTGGCTTCTTCCCCTCGGTCTCGGGGATCAGCTCAGGGGTGATCTCCTGCTCGAGCACCGCCCGCAGGATGCCGGCCACCTCGTCGTTGACCTCTCCGGAGGAGGCGACCCAGCGGATCAGGTGCTGGACCAGGGTCTTGGGCACCCCCGCGTTCACGTTGTAGTGCGACATCTGGTCGCCCACGCCGTAGGTGCACCATCCCAGTGCCAACTCGGACAGGTCACCAGTGCCCACCACCACGCCGCGCTGGTGGTTGGCCAGGCGGAACAGGTAGTCGTAGCGCAGCCCGGCCTGGACGTTCTCGAAGGTGACGTCGTACACCGGCTCCCCGGAGGCGAACGGGTGCTTCATGTCGGCGAGCATCTGGGTGGCAGCCGGACGGATGTCGATCTCGGCGAAGGTGACCCCGAGCGCGGTGGCCAGCCGGGTCGCGAGGCCCTTGGAGGTGTCCCCGGTGGCGAAGCCCGGCATGGTGTAGGCGAGCACGTCGGAGCGTGGGCGGCCCAGCCGGTCCATCGCCTTCACGGCCACGATCAGCGCGTGCGTGGAGTCCAGGCCGCCACTGACGCCGATCACTGCCTTCGGGTGGCCGATCGAGACCAGGCGCTGCTCCAGGCCGTTCACCTGGATGTTGTAGGCCTCGAAGCAGTCCTGGGCCAGGCGCTGGGCGTCGTTGGGCACGAACGGGAACCGGCCCACCTTGCGCACCAGGCCGATGTCACCGGCCGGGGCGCCGAGGGTGAACTCGACGGTGCGGAAGGTGCGCGCACCCGGGTGGGCGCCGTGACCGTCAGCACCCAGGAGCCCGACGCCGACGCCTCGGCGGTTGTCGTCGAAGGTGCCCTGGCGTCGTCGTTCGACGTCCAGGCGTTCGAGGTCGACGTCCGCGACGGTGCGCACCGGCTGCTGGTTGAACCGCGGGCCCTCGGCGAGCAGGGCGCCCGCCTCGAAGAGCATCGTCTGTCCGTCCCAGGACAGGTCGGTGGTCGACTCCCCCTGACCGGCGGCGGCGTAGACGTACGCGGCGTTGCACCGGAAGCTGGCCGAGGACGCCAGCAGTCGACGGTCGTCGGCCCGGGCGATCGTGATCGGGCTGCCCGACAGGTTGGCCAGCAGGGTGGCGCCAGCCAGCGCAGCCTCCGCGCTCGGCGGCACCGGCACCCACATGTCCTCGCACACCTCGACGTGCAGGCGCAGGGAGGCGTGGTCGGTGGCGGTGAAGATGAGGTCGGGCCCGAACGGGACGAGCTCACCGTTCAGCCGGATCATGGCTCCGCGCAACTCGTCCCCGGGCGCGAAGTGCCGACGCTCGTAGAACTCGCCGTAGGTGGGCAGGTAGGACTTGGGCGAGACGCCGAGCACCCGGCCGCGGTGGACGATCACCGCGCAGTTGTAGAGCCGGTTGAGGTGGCGCAGCGGCGCACCGACCACCACCACCGGCAGCAGGTCGGTCGTCGCGGCGACCAGGCGGGCGAGCTCGGTCTCCACCGACTCCACCAGGGTCTCCTGCAGGAACAGGTCGTCGACCGCGTAGCCGGTGAGGCACAGCTCGGGGAAGATCGCCACGCCGACGGACTCCTCGTGGCAGGCGCGTGCCTGCTCGAGGACGGTGTCGACGTTGCGAGCCGGGTCGGCGATCGCGATCGCGGTGGTGCAGGCGGCCACACGAGTGAAGCCCTGGGCGTAGGCGGAGAGGAAGTCCACGGGACCGAGCCTAGTGGCCCCGACGGGAGCTGGAATGCCGTCCTCGACCGCAGGCACGACAGTGACCACCACCACAGCGCGCGCCTCAGTACGGGCGGACTAGCCTGAGCAGTGTCCGTGGACTCCATCAGGGAGCTGCGAGATGGACAGGAGAGCCCCATGAGCGAAGTTGCCGCGCCCTACGGTTCCGGCGCTGCCAGCACGCCCGCCCCGAGCACCGCTCCGAGCACCGCCCCTGTGCGCCGCGTGCGCACCCACCACCTGCGGGAGATGAAGGAGCGCGGCGAGCCGATCACCATGCTCACCGCGTACGACATGTACACCGCCGCCATCTTCGATGAGGCCGGCATCGAGATGCTGCTCGTGGGCGACAGCGCCTCCAACAACGTCTACGGCAACGAGACCTCGCTCCCCGTGACGGTCGATGAGCTGATCCCGCTGACCCGTGCGGTCTCGCGCTCGGCGAAGCGCGCCATGGTGGTCGGCGACCTGCCCTTCGGCTCCTACCAGGCCTCGCCCGAGCAGGGCTACCTGACGGCCGTGCGCTTCATGAAGGAGGGCGGCGCCCACTGCGTGAAGCTCGAGGGCGGCGCGGAGATGGCCCCGGTGATCAGCAAGTGCGTGCGGGGCGGCATCCCCGTGATCGCGCACATCGGCTTCACCCCACAGAGCGAGCACGCCCTGGGCGGCTACCGGGTGCAGGGCCGTGGCGGCGCCGCCGAGCGGCTGCTGGCCGACGCCCGCGCGGTGCAGGAGGCCGGGGCGTTCATGGTGGTCATGGAGATGGTTCCCGCCGACGTCGCGACGCAGGTCTCCAAGGAGCTGGAGATCCCCACGATCGGGATCGGCGCCGGCAACGGCTGCGACGGTCAGGTGCTGGTCTGGCAGGACGCCTTCGGGCTGCGCGACGGTCGGATGCCGCGCTTCGTGAAGCAGTACGCCGACGTCCGCTCGGTCCTGCTCGAGGGTGCACAGGCCTACCGCGACGACGTCAAGGCACGCTCCTTCCCCGACGCCGAGCACTCGTTCTGAGCGAGCACGGCTCCTGAGCCCGGCCTCGGCCTGGGCACAGTCCCGTCCTGAGGACCCACGAGGCCTCGGCAACGCCCACTCGGGCGGCGCCGGGGCCTCGTCTCACTTCTCGCCCTCGGGCGCGTCCGGGTCGGGGTCGTTCCAGTTCGGGTCGTTCTCCCAGGCCTCGTTGCGCTCGGCGACCTTGTCCAGCGCCCGGGCCGCCTCGGACTGGGTCTCGAACGGCCCCAGCCGGTCGGCGTTCTTGCAGCCCTCGCGCGGCTCGACCGCCTCGTGCCTGAGGCAGTACCACCACTGCTCGCGTCGCTTCCACATGCTCGGCACCATAACGCCGCGGCGGGGCCCGCGGAACGGCCCTGCGTGGCGGCCCTGCGTGACGGCCCTGCGTGACGGCCCGGGGAGCGCCCCCATGGAGGGGCCCGAGGACCGTGCTGCCATGGTGTGCGCCGAAGTCCTGCCGTCCACCGACCGAGGAGAACGACGACGACGCCGAGGACCACCCGCACCACCGCGGCCGCCGTGGCGGCGCTCAGTCTCTCGCTGGGAGCTGCCCTCTCGGCGACGTCCTGCAGTACCTCCTCGGGTGCCGGCGCCGGCACGACGGTGGCGGACACGACCACGGCAGGCGACCTGGTGAAGGGGTGGCGCACGGTGACCGACGGCCCCGAGCTGCCGCTCCCCGACGGTGAGCAGGTCTCGGAGAAGCCCTGGACCCGCCACACCACGTGGCGCCTCGTGAACCTCTGGTCGAGCACCTGCAGCCCGTGCCGTCGGGAGATGCCCGCGCTGAACGC
Source organism: Nocardioides sp. (assembly GCA_045627505.1). GTDB lineage: Bacteria > Actinomycetota > Actinomycetes > Propionibacteriales > Nocardioidaceae > Nocardioides. Next base: position 2,177 of record JAZQNT010000649.1, on the reverse strand, counting down.
CTTCGCCGGCGACGCCGACGTGCAGGTCCTGGGCGTCTCCCGCGACCAGTTCGTCAGGTACGCGCGGGAGTTCGAGGACGAGGTGGGGGCCGAGTTCCCGTCGTGGATGGACCCTGACGGCGACGACGCCGACCTGCTCGACGGTCTGACGCCACGCAACGTCCTGGAACCAAGCACTTTCGTCGCGCCGGCGTCACCGATCTACGCGATGATATTCGAGCACCTGTTCGATCAGGATGGAGTGCAGGGGACGCGCCACGTCTGAGGGAGGTGACGGCGATGCACCTCATCACCGACACCGCACTCACCGTCCGCGACCAGCTGAAGTCCACCCGCGGGCTCAGTGCGACCTTCGTGCCCCCCGAGGAGACGAAGTTGGCGATCCTCGCCCTCGAAGAAGCCGAGGCCGGGATGGCGGCGCTCAAGCTGGAACTCCTCGCCAGTGCCGAGGACGCCGCCGCGGCTGAGGGCTTCCACGGCGTCGCCACCTGGCTGGCGCACCACACCCGCCGTCGTCGCTCCGACGCCGCCGCGGACTTCGCCATGGCCAAGGCTCTCGACCGGATGCCCGTCCTCGCCTCAGCGCTCCGCGAGGCCACGGTCAACCTCGACCAAGCGCGCGTGATCGCCCGCACCATCGGCGAGCTGCCCGTCGATGCCGGACGGGACGTCGTCGAGCGCGCCGAAGCCGAGTGGTCAGGCTCGCCGCCCAGCACGACCCCAAGGAGCTCCACGTGCTCGGGCACCGCATCCTCGAGCTCGTTGCTCCAGAACGCTTCGAGGCCGCCGAAGCCCGCAAGCTCGCCGAGATGGAGAAGCACGCCGCCGAGCGCCAGCGACTGACCATGCGAGCCCTCGGTGACGGCACCACCCGCATCACCGCCATCGTCCCCGACCCGGTCGCGGCGCGGCTCTCGACCTACCTGCACTCCTACACCAATCCGCGGCTCGGCGACGGCACCGAGCGGAAGGGACTGGGCGCACAGGAGGACACCGAACGGCACGGCCACGGGCTCTTCGTGAACCAGCCACGCCGGCTGGCCGAGGCCTTCGGACAACTCCTCGAATCCATCGACCCCACCCGTCTGCCGATTCACGGCGGGGACGCCACCCACGTCGTCGTGACCATCCCGCTCAAGGCGCTCACTCGTGAGCTCGCGACCGCGACCGTCGACAACCAGGTCCCCGGAGACGGCAACACCACCATCACCGCCGCCGAGGCGCGACGCCTCGCCTGCACCGCACAGATCATCCCCGCAGTCCTCGGCGCCGACTCCGAAGTCCTCGACGTCGGACGCGCCAGCCGGCTCTTCACCAAGGCCCAGCGGAGGGCACCGCTGCTGCGCGACCGCACCTGTAGAGCCCAAGGCTGCTCGATCCCCGGAACCTGGACGGAGGCCCACCACCTCCTCCCCTGGTCACACGGCGGAACCACCGACCTGTCCAACGCCGTATTGCTCTGCCCACGACACCACCACCGCGCGCACGACGAAAGCTACGACCCGACGCGGCTCCCCAACGGCGACATCCGGTTCTCTCGGCGGAACTGACACCACTCGTGCACCCCATGCAGACAAGAGGGGCACGGCGGTGCGAGGTTCCCGACGTACCTAGACTGGCGGACGTGAGTCCCGTCGTTGCTGCCACCATCTCCCCCCGTCGTCCCGTCCCGGCCTCGATCGAGCGTCCGGAGTACGTCGACAAGCCGGCCCCGCAGAAGTTCACCGGACGCGAGGTCAAGGACGCGGAGACCATCGAGAAGATGCGCATCGCCGGCAAGCTGGCCGCGCAGGCCCGCGAACTGGTGGGCCAGCACGTCGCCCCCGGTGTCACCACCGACGAGCTCGACCGCATCGGCCACGAGTTCCTCTGCGACCACGGCGCCTACCCCTCGACCCTGGGCTACCGCGGCTTCCCCAAGTCGCTGTGCAGCTCGGTCAACGAGGTCATCTGCCACGGCATCCCGGACGCCCGGGTGCTCGAGGACGGCGACATCGTCAACATTGACATCACCGCCTTCATCCACGGCGTGCACTGCGACACCAACGCGATGTTCTTCGCCGGCGAGCCGGACGAGGAGTCGCGGCTGCTCGTCGAGCGCACGAAGACCTCGCTGGAGCGCGCCATCAAGGCGGTGAAGCCGGGTCGCCAGATCAACGTGATCGGTCGCGTCATCG
>JAZQNT010000648.1:0-1856 GCA_045627505.1 Nocardioides sp. | reverse complement strand
ATACAATGCGCAATACTTCAATGATCAATGCAACTACTCCAGTGATCACTGTTGGTGGTTCTTATGCTGGTGCATTGAGTGCGTGGGCGGACGAGTCCGGCTCGTGGGTGCGGGAGGCCGCCACCGGGTTCGGCGTCTCCGGGCTGAACCCCAAGGTGCTGCTGCTCCTGATGGCGCTGCTGCCGCAGTTCACCGACACAACCTCCGACTGGCCCATGTGGCTGCAGGTGATCGCGCTGGGCCTGCTGCACATCGCCGGCAGCTTCGTGATCTACACGTGCGTGGGCGTGAGCGCCCGGATGGTGCTGCGCACCCGTCCGGTGGTGGCCATGTGGGTCACTCGGTTCTCCGGCTGCATCCTGCTCGTCGTCGCCGGCTACCTGTTGTGGGACCAACTCCTGCGCTGACCCTCACCGGTCGGTCTTGACCTGCGGACGTCGCCGTCACTCAAGACCTGCGGACGTCATGGGAATCGGGGGCCCAAGGCCCCGATTCCCATGACGTCCGGCAAGGGCTGGCGGTCGCTCGGCCGATGCTGGGTGGGCGGCTACTTCAGCAGCTTGCTCATCCGCCGGTCGGCCAGCACCTTCCCGCCGGTCTGGCAGGTGGCGCAGTACTGCATGGAGCGGTCGGCGAAGGAGACCTCGCGCACCACGTCTCCGCAGACCGGGCACTTCTCGCCGGTGCGTCCGTGCACCGCCATGTGCGCCTTCTTCTCTGCCTTGAGATCCGCCGCCGGGGTGCCGGTGGCGCGCTCGACCGCCTCGGCCAGGGTCGTCCGCAGTGCGGCGTAGAGCGTCTCCACCTCGGCGTCGTCCAGCGAGTCGGCCGCCTTGTACGGGCTCATCCGGGCGGCGTGCAGGATCTCGTCGGAGTAGGCGTTGCCGATCCCGGCGATCGTGCCCTGGTGGCGCAGCACGCCCTTGAGCTGCGAGCGGCCGGCCTCCTGCAGGATCCGCGCGAACACCTCGCGGGTGAACGCCTCGTCCAGCGGGTCGGGGCCAAGCCGGGCGACGTTCTCCAGGCTCATCGGGTCGGTGGTCACGTAGAGCGCCAGCGACTTCTTCGTCCCCGCCTCGGTGATCGCCAGCCCGGGGGTGAACCCGGAGCCGTCGGCGTCCTCGTCCAGCACCACCCGCGCCGCCAGCGGTGACTTGTTGCTCGGCCGCGGCCGGGTCTTCGGGATGTCGGCGAGCCAGCGGATCCAGCCGGCCCGCGCCAGGTGCACCACCAGGTGCACGCCCGAGGCGTCGATGTCGAGGAACTTCCCGTGCCGGGTGACGCCGTCCACCAGCGTGCCGTGCAGCGCGCTCAGCGGTGGGTCGAAGGTCTTCAGCGCCTGGAATGACGCCAGGTCGACCCGGGTGATCGCGCGCCCGCGCAGCCGGCGGTCGAGGTCGTGGGCGAGTGCCTGCACTTCGGGGAGCTCGGGCATGCGCAGCAACCTACGCCGGGGGGCGAGTCGGCGAACAGAGCCGTGGTGAAGGCAGTTCGCGCTGGCGGTGCTCGTGCTCAGGCGGGGCTGGGACGGGTCGGCGTGCGAACTTCCCGCGCTGGTGGTGGCGTGGTCCCGCTCTCGTGCTCTTCCTCGGCCTCGGGCTGCTGGGCGTCGCGGGTCCGGGGGACCTCGACGTGCCCCTCTGCGACTAGCCCGACTGCTGACCCGGAGGCGCCGCGACACGCCGATGCTTCCGTATGGAGAAATCTACGGAGCCGCCTAGAAACGTCGATACGTTGCCAGCGTGGTAACACACCAGGCTTCTGAAGGTGCTCCAAGTAGTTCACCACGACATCAGGGGTGCCCTGAGATAACTTATAGATTAAATCTTGTTTCACCTCTGGGTTGAGCGATGTCC
>JAZQNT010000647.1:0-2762 GCA_045627505.1 Nocardioides sp. | reverse complement strand
AGGAGCGACGCAGCGACTCACGCACGGCCTTGTCGTCGTCGACGACCAGGACCTTGGCGGGGGCGGTGGTGTTCGGCACGGGCCCCACTGTGCCATCGCTGCCTGAGACGGGGCTGAAGGCGGACCCTCAGGACGGGCACTGGCAGCCAGCGTCCACCGGTCCGGCGCCTCCGCGGAGGTCAGGTGGGCGAGGTCAGGCGAAGACGCGCCCGATGTCCCCGGCCCGTCGGCCGTACCCGCCGCCGAACATGCAGGCGTGCACCAGCAGCGGGAACAGCTGGTGCAGGGGTTGGCGCTCCTCCCACCCGTCGGCCAGCGGGCTGGTCTCGGTGTAGGCCGCGGTGACCCGGGCCAGGTACGGCAGCCCGAAGAGGGCGAGCATGGCGAGGTCGGTCTCGCGGTGGCCGCCGTGCGCAGCCGGGTCGACGACGTGCACCCCGCCCTCGGCCGCCCACAGGCAGTTGCCGTTCCAGAGATCGCCGTGGATGCGCGCCGGAGGTTCGTCCGGGACGAGGTCGCCCAGGCGCGGCACCAGTCGCTCCACCGCCTGCGCGTCCTCGGGCAGCACGTGCCCCCGGTCCAGGCCCAGCTTGAGGTAGGGCAGCACCCGGCGGGTGGCGTAGAACTCCGCCCAGGAGGCGGCGGGACGGTTCGGCAGCGGCAGCTTGCCGATGAAGCCGTCCGGTTGGGTGCCGGTGGTCGGGTCGGCGAGTCCGCTCCAGCCGAAGGTCCGTGCTCCCGCAGCGTGGGTGCGGGCCAGCCGGTGACCGAACTCCGTGGCGGCGTCCTGCTGGGGACGTCCGGGCTCCACCCAGCGCAGTACCAGGCAGTCGTCGTCGACGCCGAGCACCGGCGGCACCGGGACGCCGTCGGGGACCTCCCCGAGCCAGCGGAGCCCCGCTGCCTCGGCGCTGAAGAACCCCCGCGGAGGCCGGGGCAGGGTCTTCGCGAAGGCGGTGGAGCCGTCGTTGAGCCGCATCCGGGTGGCGGTGGAGATGTCCCCACCGGCCACCGACGCGGTGCTGATCACCGCGGTGCCCAGGAGGGCCTCCACCCGGCGTGCGACCAGCGGGGCGCGGGTCACGTCCGCTCCCGCTCCGGACCGGGATCGGCGTCGGGACCGGCGTCGGGACCGGCCTCGATCCCGGGGGCATGCCCGGACAGGCGTTCGGCGATCAGCGCGACCACGCGTTCGCTCGTGCGTTCCACCATGGCGAGCACCTCCCGGAAGCCGTCGTCCCCACCGTAGTACGGGTCGGGGACCTCGCCACCCGTCCCGACCGGGTCGAAGTCGCGGAACAGGAGGGTGCGCGCGGTCGGGACGACGTCGCGACGATTGGCGGCGTCCATCACCAGCACGAGGTCGCACGCGTCGTGCCAGGTGGCGTCGAACTGCCGGGCGCGGTGACGGCTCGCGTCGTACCCGGAGGCGGTCAGGGTGGCAGCTGCGCGCGGGTCCATCGGCCGACCGACGTGGTAGTCGGCGGTGCCGGCGGAGACCACCTCGACGACGTCGGACAGCCCGGCCTTCGCGACCCGGGCGGAGGGCACCACGTCAGCCATCGGGGACCGGCAGGTGTTGCCCAGGCAGACCAGGGCCACCCGGTAGTGGCCCGGCGTGCGCGGCGTGGGGACGGACTCGAGCGGCTCCACAGCGGGCACCTCAGTCGTCCGAGAGGACGCCCGAGACGACACGCTCGACCACGGTGATCACCAGCGAACCGCCGAGCGCCACCCAGAAGCCGTCGACGTGGAACCCGACGCCCACCTCGTCGGCGATCCAGGCCACCAGCATCAGCATCAGGGCGTTCACCACGAGCAGGAACAGCCCCAGGGTGAGCACCACGAGTGGCAGCGAGAGGAACTTGACCACCGGTGTCACCACGGTGGCCACCAGCCACATGATCGCCGAGACCACGGCCACCGGGATCACCTTGTCGGTGAACTGCTCGCTGAACGGTTCGGTGGCGCCCTCGAACCAGATGCCGTCGAAGATCCAGGCGGCGACGGCCACCGCGGCCATCGTCGAGAGGAACTGGCTGATGAATCGCATGGCCGCCACTCTAGGGGGGACGTCCGCAGCGGCCCCGATGACGTGGGGGAGCGCACACCCGCGGGGCGCGCCTCGCCGTCGTGGCGCCGCCGAGCGCTTCGGTGGGCCGACTAGCCTCTTCTGCTGTGGTGCTGACCGGGGTCGAGGGAATGCTGGTGGAGGTCGCGGTCGCAGCGGCCGTCTGCCTGGGCCTGCGTGCCGTGCTGGCCCGGTTCCTGCCCGGGTTCACCGCGTGGTCCTGGGCGCTGCTGGTGTTCGCGGTCCTGGGCATCGCGGTGCTCACGCTCACCCCGGCCTACGACGTCCCCTCGGTGATCTACGCCGAGGACCGCCCGACCTCCTGCTCGATGGACTACGGCGGCCCCGCTCCCGAGGGATTCTGGGTGGTCGGGGGCGGACAGCGACTGCTCAACGTGGTGGCGTTCGTCCCCGCCGGCGCGTTCCTGGTGCTGGCCCTGGCCCGGTGGCGCTCGGTCTTCGTGCTGGCTCCCCTGGGGCTCGTCGGCCTGGCCCTGTACTCGGTGGCCATCGAGTACGCCCAGCACGAGGTCGCCCGCATCGACCGCGCCTGCGACGTCACCGACATGGTGGACAACACCGTCGGCGCGGGGATCGGCTTCCTGGCCGGCGTCGTGCTCGCGCTGCTGGTGCGTCCCTGGCGGCACGCGTCGCCGCGGGGCTGAGGCGACGCCGGACGCTGGCCGGAGGC
>JAZQNT010000646.1:0-10064 GCA_045627505.1 Nocardioides sp. | reverse complement strand
ATTGGAGCGTGCTGACGTCCTTGCCGGAGTTCAACGGAACATTGGCAATCGGTGGCAACGACACTCTGAAGACCGCATCTTTGTCGATGCCCGGAACGGTATCCTTGCCGGAAGCGGGGTCAACGCTGGAACTGACGGGCGGAAGTGAAACATCGTTGGGCGGATTGTTGCGCGCCAACGGTTGACGATCTCCGCAAACCCGGCGGAGAGTCGAGTCATGCGTTCGTTCACTTGCGCGGTTGGGGTGCGGTCGCCCGAGATCATCCGGGCAAGGGCCACGTTCTGCCGCTTCTCCGGGACGGACTCCTCCCGGAAAGTGGCCGGACCCTCCCCGGCGTCGTCGTCGGCCAGGGCCCGGAGTGCCAGCGCCATGACGCGGACCCGACTACGCTCGGCTTCCTTGCGCACGCGCGGGACCACGGTGGGTTGGTTGGGTTCGCTGGGCGCCGGATTCAGTACAGTGTAGGTGGACAAGCACTCTCCGGTTCATTGCGTCTAGGCGGAGAGTGCTTCTTCGTGTCGTCGAGTTCATGGAACGGAGATGTGTGTCAATGGCCATGGGCGGGCGGGAGCCCGGCTCCAGCGCCGCGGGTGCGAACTCCCGCGTGCCGCAGGCGACCTCTCCTGCCACGCGCAGACGCTCCCGCTGGCACACCCTGCTGCTCACCGGCCTGCTCGAGCTCCTCCTGGTGCTCGGGGTCTACTCCCTGTACCGGGCCGGGCGGGTGCTCGCGATGGGCAACGAGGCGGAGGCCCTCGACAACGGCGCCGCGATCCACAGCCTCGAGGCGGCCCTCAACCTGCCCTCGGAGGCGCATCTGCAGGGCTTGGTGCCCTCGGTGGACTTCCTCGAGCTGGCCAACTACTACTACGTCTCCATGCACTTCCCGGTCGCGATCGCCTTCCTCGTCTGGGGGCTGCTGAGACGGCCGCGGGCGGAGTACGTGTGGGCCCGCAACCTGATGATCGTCCAGACCTCGCTGGCCGTGCTGATCCACATCCTCTTCCCGCTGGCGCCGCCGCGGATGTTCTCCCAGTTCGGGTTCGTCGACACGATGACCGTCTACGGCCCCTCGGCCTACGACGGAGCCAGTGGGGCACTGGCCAACCAGTACGCCGCCATGCCCAGCCTGCACGTCGGGTGGGCGGTGCTGATCGCCGTGGTGGTGGTGCGTTGTGGGCCGGCGCTGATGCGCTGGCTCGCGGTCGCGCACGCGCTGATCACCGCCGTGGTGGTGACCGTGACCGCCAACCACTGGTACGTGGACGGGGTGGTGGCAGTGGGCCTGCTGGGGCTGGCGCTCGTGCTCTTCCCGGCGCCGGGGCGCAGCCGGCTGCCCGCGTTCCGGCGCAGCGACGCCGACGCCTGAGTTCGTCGCCCTCCCGAAATCAGCCCAGGGATTAGCCCAGGAATCAGCGGAGCGGGCCGCGTGCCTTGTCGACGAAGACCGCCCCGCGCCGCGCCTCGAGCCCGGCGAGGGCCTCGTCCAGCGTGCTGGCCACCACGACGTCGTCGAGCACCTCACGGCGGGCGAAACCGGCCTCGACCAAGCCGTCCAGGGCCTTCAGCAGCGGCGTCCAGTAGCCCTCCAGGTCGAGGAAGCCGACCGGGTCGTCGTTGAACTCGATGGAGCGCCAGCTCCACATCTCGACGATCTCCTCCAGGGTGCCCAAACCCCCGGGGAGGGCGAGGAAGGCGTCCGCGAGCTTGGCCATCAGTGCCTTGCGCTCGTGCATCGTCTGGACGACGTGGCACTCGGTGAGGTCGTCGCGCCCCCACTCCTTGGCCACCATGCTCGCCGGGATCACGCCGATCACCTCGCCACCGGCGTCCAGCGCGCCCTGCGAAAGAGCACCCATCAGACCGTGCCCACCGGCGCCGTAGACCAGACCGATGCCCCGCTCGGCGAGCTCGCGTCCGAGGTCGTGGGCCCGCTGCATCCAGGCTGGGTCGTGCCCGGGGCTGGAGGCGCAGAAGACGGCGAGGCGACGGATCGTGGTACTCACGCGGCGAGTCTAGGAGCGTCGTGGGCGCCGGCTGCTCAGGCCTTGACCGCGGTGGTCGGAAGCGTGAGCACCTCCACACCGTCCTCGGTGACGGCCACGGTGTGCTCGCTGTGCGCGGTGCGACAGCCGGTGCGGCTTCGCAGCGTCCACCCGTCCGGGTCGGTGACCAGCTCCTCGGTGTCGGCCATGACCCAGGGCTCGATCGCCAGCATCAGGCCGGGACGCAGCACGAATCCCCGTCCCGGACGCCCGATGTTGGGCACGTGCGGATCCTGGTGCATGGTCGAGCCGATCCCGTGGCCACCGAAGTCGGTGTTCACCCGGTAGCCGGCATCGGTGAGCACCGTGCCGATGGCGTGCGAGATGTCGCCGATCCGTGCGCCGGGGCGCATCACCTCGATCCCCGCCGCCAGTGCCCGTTGGGTGGCGTCGATCAGGGCGAGGTCCTCGGGGGCAGCCGTGCGCCCGACCACGAAGCTGATGGCGGAGTCGGCGGCGACGCCGTCCAGCACGACGGCCAGGTCGAGGCTGAGCAGGTCTCCGTCGCGCAGCTCCCGGTCGTGGGGGAGCCCGTGGAGCACGGCGTCGTTCACCCCGGTGCAGATCCAGTGGCCGAACGGCCCGCGGCCGAACGACGGGGCGTAGTCGACGTAGCAGGACGTTGCGCCGGCGTCGAGGATCATCTCCTTGGCCCACTCGTCGATCTGCAGCAGGTTGGTTCCGGGCACCGCGCGGGACCTGAGTGACTGCAGGATGTCACCCACGAGGCGACCGGTCAGGCGGCCGCGGGCGACCTTGGCTGGGCTGAGAATCTCGATCACGGGCGTCCTGCTCACGTCGGGGGAACGAGCGGTCAGTCTATGCCGGTGCGACGTCCGGCGTCGCCGAGCAGAGCGCACGCAGGCCCGCCTCGACGCGGCTCGGACGGGGCGGGCGTGCCGGAGCCCCGGACGTCGGCGACGTCCGGGGCTCCGGAACAGCAGTGCTGCAGGGACGTCCGCAGGACGTCTTGGACCCTGCGGGCGCGGGTCACTCCCCGTAGGTGTCCACCTGGACGAAGAGGGGCTCGGAGTCGTCGAGGATGCCGCCTAGCACCTCGTCGGCCCAGGACTCGGGGTCGCCGGCGAGGGGCTCGTCCTGCTCCACGACGCCGGTCACGCCACCCACTGCCTCCAGGCCCTCGAGCTGCCAGAGGTTGTTCCAGCCGTCGGTGTGGGCCAGGTGGAGCAGGGCGAGGTCGACGTCGCTCACCTCGGATGCGGCCTCTTCGGCGCTGGCCTCCGGCGAGGTCTTCAGGTAGGCGGTGCGCCCCGCGGCGAGCACCGCTTCGGGGTCGGCCACCACGTAGTCGTGACGCTGGAACACCGAGACCACGATGCTGGTGCCTGCCGTCTGGGCGTCCCCCTCGGCCTCGGTCTCGTCGTCGGTCTCGGCTGCTCCGCAGCCGCACCCGTCGCAGCCGCAGCCGCCCTGCGGGACGTACACCTCGTCGGCGCGCATCGGGTGGACCTCGCCGGTGATCGACGCGTAGGCGTCGTCCAGCGCGATGAGTGCCGGGGCCAGGGATTCGTCGGCGGCGGCGAACTTCTCGGGGTCGCCGTCCGCGGCCACCACGGCGGCGGCGTGCTCGGTGATGGCGGTGCGCAGCGCGGCGGCTGCCTCGACCAGACGCGCGGCCGCGTCCTCAGGGGTGTGGGGATGGATCTCGACGTCGCTGATCATGGGACCCATCGTAGGGGTGTGGGCCCCGGACGCCACTTCACCCGCGGCCGGGGCGGAAGAACCGGTGGGCAGCCCCGGGACGAACGAACCCCTCCGCCGCCGAGGTACCGGCGGGGGAGGGGTTCGTTCTGGCGCTGTACGCGTCAGGCGCGGTCCAGGCCGAGGACGCGGGTGGTGCGCTCGTGCAGCTCGGCGGCCAGCTCGGGACGGTCGGCCAGCGGGGCGCCGTAGGAGGGGATCATCTTCTCCAGGGCCGGACGCCAGTCGTCCATCTTGTCCGCGAAGCACTTCTCGATGATCTCGAGCATGATCGACGGGGCGGTCGAGGCACCCGGGGAGGCACCGAGCAGACCGGCGATGGAGCCGTCCTTGGCGGTGATGACCTCGGTGCCGAACTGCAGGACGCCACCCTTGCCGGGGACCTTCTTGATCACCTGGACGCGCTGGCCCGCGGTGATCTTGGTCCAGTCCTCCATCTTGGCGTCCGGGAAGTACTCCTGCAGCGAGACCAGCTGCTTCTTCTTCGAGGCCAGCAGCTCGGTGATCAGGTACTTGACCAGGCCGAGCTCCTTGAGGCCGACGGAGATCATCGGCAGCAGGTTGTGCAGGCGGATCGACTTGAAGATGTCGAAGAGCGAGCCGTTCTTCAGGAAGCGCGGGGAGAAGCCGGCGTAGGGGCCGAACATGACCGCGGCCTCACCGTTGACGACACGGGTGTCGAGGTGCGGGACCGACATCGGCGGGGCGCCGACGGCAGCCTTGCCGTAGACCTTGGCCCGATGCTGGGAGACGATCTCGGGCTTGGTGGTGTGCCAGAACTCGCCGGAGACGGGGAAGCCGCCGAAGCCCTTGATCTCCTCGATGCCGGACTTCTGCAGCAGGGTCAGGGCCTGGCCGCCGGCGCCCACAAAGACGAAGGGAGCGGTGGCGAGGTAGCCGGCACCGTTGTCGCGGTTCTTGCCCGAGACCTTCCAGACGCCGTTGGCCAGCTTCTTGATCTTGCGGACCTCGACGCCGAGCTCCATGGTGACCGCGCCGGACGCGATCAGCGGCTGCAGGAGCAGGTTGGTGAGCGAGCCGAAGTCAACGTCGGTGCCGGCCAGCGAGCGGGTCGCGGCAACAGGCTCGCCGGCCTTGCGACCGGCGAACAGCAGCGGCGCCCACTCGGCGATGACGGCCGGGTCCTCGGAGTACTCCATGCCGGCGAACAGCGGGTGTCCGTCCATGGCCTCGAAGCGCTTCTTGAGGTAGGCGACGTTCTTGGCGCCCCACACGAAGGAGATGTGCGGGGTGGGCTGGACGAAGGCCTCGGGGTCGGGGATCTGACCGGTCTCGACCAGGAAGGACCACAGCTGGCGGGTGACCTGGAACTGCTCGTTGACGTTGATCGCCTTCGAGATGTCCACCGAACCGTCGGCGGCCTCGGGCGCGTAGTTCAGCTCGCAGAGGGCGGCGTGGCCGGTGCCGGCGTTGTTCCAGGGGCCCGAGGACTCCTGCGCGACCTCGCTCAGGCGCTCGACCACGGCGATGCGCCAGGTCGGCTCCACCTGGTGGAGGAGGGTCGCCAGCGTCGCGGACATGATGCCGCCGCCGACGAGGATCGCGTCGTATGCGCCAGAGCCGTGGGTGTCTCCGTGGCCTGCGGTGTTCACGAGAGTGTCTCCTTATTGGAGGCCCACCTGGGCGGTGCGGCTGACGCGGCGCCGATGGGTCTGCCGAGCTGGTGCGGTCTGCGGGGTACAAAACTCCCGCCAACCATGATGCTGCGGGCCCACGGGGCTCCCAAATCGCAGCGACTGGCCCCCGCGGGGGGCGAGATGAAGATCACAAAACCCTGCCCAGTGGGGCGTGGGGAATGTGTTACAGGGCCTCGGTTGCCGCGAATGCAGGCGATTCCACGGCGGAGACGCGTGGGAGGGAGCGGCCCGAGCGTCCCAAGTGTGCCTGGGCGTGCCTCGGGGGTCGAGGCATGCCGAGTGCCGCCGAGTGCCGCCGAGTTGCGCCGAGTTGCGCTTAGGTAAGGCTGTCCTAATGATGGGTACGCAGGCCGGCCTCACTTTATCGCTGTCCTGCACCCGCATCCACTCCCGTTCCCGGCGACCACTGTCGCCCTCCTCCCAGGAGACCCCTGTGCTCGGCACCTTCATGATCGGCCTTCGCGAAGGACTCGAGGCTGCGTTGGTCGTGGGCATCCTGATTGCCTACGTCCGCAAGCTCGGTCGCCAGGACGTCCTGTGGCGCATCTGGTTCGGGGTCGGTGTCGCTGTCGCCGGTTCGTTGGCCATCGGTGCCGTCCTCACCTTCGGCGCCTACGGCCTCACCTTCCAGGCGCAGGAGGCGATCGGCGGTTCGCTGTCCGTCGTCGCAGTGGTGCTGGTGACCTGGATGATCTTCTGGATGCAGCGCACCGCGGCCAGCATGAAGCGGGAGCTGCAGGACAGCGTCGACGCGGCCCTCACCGGCGCCGGCACGGGGCTGGCGGTCATCGGCTTCGTATCGGTGGCGCGGGAAGGCCTGGAGACCGCACTGTTCGTGTGGTCCGCGGTGCGCGCCAGCGACTCAGCGCCCACCGCGTGGCTCGGCGCCGTGCTGGGCCTCCTCACCGCGGTCCTCCTCGGGTGGTTGATCTACCGCGGGGCGGTACGCCTCAACCTGGCCACGTTCTTCACCTGGACCGGCGGATTCCTGGTCGTGGTCGCGGCGGGCGTCCTGGCGTACGCCGTCCACGACCTGCAGGAGGCCCGCTTCCTGCCCGGTCCGTTCACCACCGCCCCCGAGGGGGCGGGGGAGTTCGTCTCCGGCTGGTTCGGCCCCGATGCCTGGGCCTTCCAGATCTCCGACGTGATCGCCCCCGACGGGTTCGCCGGAGCCCTGCTCAAGGGAACCGTCGGCTTCGCCCCCGAGATGACCAAGCTGGAGGTGCTCGTCTGGGCGCTCTACCTGTCCGTCGTCGGGAGCCTCTACCTCCGCGCCGTGCTCCGGGCACGGCGGCCCCACCTTGCCGCTGCCCCGGTCGCCGCTGCCCCGGTCGCCGACCCCTACGTCGACTGACGCACACCCCTTCTGAGGAGAACCCATGAAGCTGTCCACCGTCCCGCTCGCAGGCGCCGCCCTCGCGGCCCTCGCCCTCACCGGCTGCGTGGCCAACACCAGCGCCGACGGCGACGCCATCGCGGTGTCCTCCACCGCCGATGCCTGCACGGTCTCCGTCGACTCCGCGGAGTCGGGCAACATCTCCTTCGAGGTCACCAACGACGGCGACAAGGTGACCGAGTTCTACGTGCTCGGCTCCGACGGCCTGCGGATCGTGGGCGAGGTCGAGAACATCGCCCCCGGCGTGACCCGGAACCTGACCGTCCAGGCCCAGCCCGGCGACTACTTCACCGCCTGCAAGCCGGGCATGGTGGGCGAGGGCGTCGACCAGCAGGCCTTCGCCGTCACCGGCAAGGCGATCAGCGTCGACCCCGAGGACGCCGAGGCCGTCGACACCGCGGTGGCCCAGTACGTCTCCTACACCAAGACCCAGGCCGCAGAGCTGGTCCCCGGCGTGCAGAAGTTCGTCGACGCCTACAAGGCCGGCGACGACGAGGCGGCCCGCCGGCTGTTCCCGGTCGCACGGATCAACTACGAGCGCATCGAGCCCACCGCCGAGCAGTTCGGCGACCTCGACCCGAAGATCGACTACCGCAAGCCCGGCGCCGAGGCCGAGGGCCTGGAGTTCACCGGCTTCCACCGCATCGAGATGGACCTGTGGCTGGACGAGGCGCGGAAGAACTACCCCGACGAGAAGCTCACCGCCCTCGACGAGGCCGGCCGGGCGAAGGTCGGCGACCAGCTGGTGGCCGACGTCAAGGCCCTCTACGAGAAGGTGCACGCCGATGACTTCGCGCTCTCCCTCGGTGAGATCACGAACGGCGCCATCGGCCTGCTCGACGAGGTGGCCGCCCCCGACGGCAAGCTCCCGGGCGAGGAGAACGAGTTCGGTCACACCGACCTCTACGACTTCTACGCCAACATCGAGGGTGCAGAGGTGGCCTACCTCAACGTTCGCGACATCGCCGCCGCCAAGGGAGCCAGGGGCAAGGAGCTGGTCGCAGAGCTGGACAAGCAGTTCACGGCGATGAAGGACCTGCTGGCCACCTACGGCGACTACGACGAGGGCTTCGTCTTCTACGACACCGTCGGTCAGGACGAGCGCAACGAGTTGGGCGCCCAGCTCAACGCGCTCTCCGAGCCGATGTCGAAGCTGACCCACACCGTGATCGGCGTCGAGGCGGAGTGAGCCAACCGTGAGCGAACAGTCGGGGCGTGACGGCGCCCGTCCGCAGCATGACCACGCCAGCGCCAGCGCCGGGAGCGCCGGTGCCGGCAGTGGGGCTGGCAGTGGGGCGCCCCGGTGCGGCCGATGGTCGCGCCGAGGGGTGCTGGGGCTGGCCGGCGCCGGTGCCGCCGGGGCCGGCCTCGGCTTCCTCGGTGGGCGGGCTGCCGCCTCCGAGGCTGAGGGCGCCTCCTCGGCCTCGAATGCGGCAAGCACCGTCCACCCGTTCCACGGTGCACACCAGTCCGGCATCACCACGCCGGTGCAGGAGCACCTCTACTTCGCCGCCTACGACGTGCGCGACACCACCAGCCGCGAGGACCTGGTCGAGCTGCTCCAGGCCTGGACGCTGGCGTCCGCACGCCTGGTGCGGGGTCTGGACGTCACCGAGGACGGCGCCGTCAACGGCCCGGCGCTGCTCCCGCCGGACGACACCGGCGAGGCGCAGGACATGGGGGCGCACGCCCTGACCATCACCTTCGGCTTCGGTCCCTCGTTGTTCGCGGGGGAGAAGGGGCGGCGACTGGGCATCGCCGACGAGCGGCCCGAGGAGCTGCGGAGGCTGCCGCTCTTCGCCTTCGACCTGCTCGAGGACCAGATCAGCGACGGTGACCTCTGCATCCAAGCCTGTGCGGACGACCCGCAGGTGGCGATGCACGCCATCCGCAACCTCTCGCGGATCGGCTTCGGCAAGGTCCAGGTGCGCTGGACCCAGCTCGGGTTCGGCAAGACCGCCTCCACCAGCCGCGCCACCCCCACACCGCGCAACCTGTTCGGCTTCAAGGACGGCACGGCCAACGTGATGGCCGACGAGAAGGACGCGCTCGCCGAGCACGTCTGGACACCGGGCAACTCGCGGCCGTCCTGGATGGCGGGGGGCACCTACATGGTGACCCGCAAGATCATGATGACGATCGAGAACTGGGACCGCGTCAGCCTCGCGGAGCAGGAGCAGATCATCGGACGGGACAAGGGCGAGGGCGCGCCACTGTCCGGGGGGCTCGAGTTCACCGACCCGGTCTTCGAGGCCAGGAACGAGGACGGCGCCTTGGCGATCGACATGGAGTCGCACGTGCGTCTTGCGCACCCGGACAACAACGGGGGCGCCCGGATGCTGCGCCGCGGCTACAACTTCGTCGAGGGCAACAACGCCCTCGGGCAGATGTCCGCCGGCCTGTTCTTCATCTGCTTCCAACGTTCTCCCCAGCAGTTCATCGACGTGCAGAACTCCCTGCGCGCCGACCTGCTCAACGAGTACATCCGTCACGTCGGCTCCGCGCTCTTCGCCGTCCCCGCGGGGATCGCGAAGGGGGAGTACGTCGGGCAACGCCTCTTCGAGTGACCCGCCTCGTCGAGTGACCAGCCCCGTCGAGCGAGGAGGGGGCGGTCGGGCGTCCGCCGCTGACCGACGCGTACCACCCGAGGAACGGGGGGGAGACCTGGCGGGCTCCTCCCCGTTCCGCGCCTCCTGCGCACGGCCCAGCGGAGAGAACCTGCGCGCAGTCCATGCGAACCGCACACGGGCGACCCCGACGCGGAAGAGAATGGGGCAGACGGGGCGGTCTGGGGAAGGTGGGTCCATGGAGGTGTTCGCACGTCGCCCCGAGGGCGCGGGCCAGAGCGAGGCGGAGCTCGCGCAACTCCGCACACGGGTGGCGGCCGACACCCTGCTCCTGGCGGCCCTCGAGGCAGCCGGGCGCGACGTGCAGCGCACGGCAGCCGCGATCCGTGAGCAGGACTGGGAGACCGCAGTGACGGTCCTGCGCGACGAGGGCGTGGCGCCCCATCCGCAGGCGGCGCGCATCGAGGCTGATCACCGTGCCGCGGTGCTCGGGCTCGTCGAGGGCGACCTCGACCTGGACCAGACCCTGAGGGCTTTGGGGCGCGTCGGGTCACTGGCGGACGAACTCGCGGCCACCCTGCGGGAGGAGGTGGAGCAGGACCTCGCTCGGATCTCCGACCTCGGACCGCAGCCTCCGGCGGCTTGGGTGCAGCCTCCGGCGGCCTCGGTGCAGGC
>JAZQNT010000645.1:0-14805 GCA_045627505.1 Nocardioides sp. | reverse complement strand
AGCGGGGTGAGCGCAGCCAGCATGCCGGGCAGGTGGGCGGCGCCGCCGGCACCGGCGATGATGACCTCGATCCCACGCGTGTGCGCCTCACGACCGTAGGCCAGCATCTCCTCGGGCATGCGGTGGGCAGAGACGACGTCGGCCTCGTAGGCGACACCGAACTCCTTGAGCGCCTCCGCGGCGGCCATCATGGTCGGCCAGTCGGAGTCCGAACCCATGACGATGCCCACGCGGGGGGTGCCGGCCGGGGTGTTCACTGCCTTGTCGGCTGCGTTCTCAGTCACTGCGTTCTCACTCAATCCGTGGTGGTCAGGGCTGCTGCGGATCTCCGGGGACCGGAGAGGTCGTCACTCGGCTTTGTCACTCGGCTTGTTGTCACTCGGCTTGTTGTCACTCGGGCTGGCGTCACTCGGAGTGGTCGCCGAGGTCGCCCCGGAACCAGGCCACCGCGTGGCGGGCCCGCTCGAGGCAGTCGTCGAGGTCGTCACCGAAGGTGTTGACGTGACCGACCTTGCGACCCGGACGCCACTCCTTGCCGTACAGGTGCACCTTCAGCTGCGGATCGCGGGCCATCACGTGCGGGAAGCCGTCGTAGAGACGTCCTGCGTCGTTCGGGCCACCGAGGATGTTCACCATGACACTCCACCGTGCCCGCGGAGCCGGCGAGCCGAGTGGCAGGTCCATGACGGCACGCAGGTGGTTCTCGAACTGGCTGGTGACCGCGCCGTCCTGGGTCCAGTGCCCGGTGTTGTGCGGGCGCATCGCGAGCTCGTTGACCAGCACCCGGCCATCGGTGGTCTCGAAGAGCTCCACCGCCATCACGCCGGTGACACCGAGCGCGCCGGCGACCGTCAGCGCGATCTCCTGCGCGCGGCCCGACAACTCCTCGGAGAGGTCGGGGGCGGGGGCGATCACCTCGGAGCAGACCCCGTCCACCTGCCGCGACTCCGCGACCGGGTAGGCGGCCGCCTGACCACTGGGCGAGCGGACGACGAGCGCGGAGAGCTCACGACGGAAGTCGACGAGCTCCTCGGCCAGCACCTCGACCCCGGCGGCCGCGGCGGCGTCGCACGCCTCCTGGGCCTGGCCGAGCTCACGGACCATCCACACGCCCTTGCCGTCGTAGCCACCGCGGGTGGTCTTGAGCACGCACGGAAGACCGAAGGCCTCCACGTCGGCGAGCGAGGTCACCAGGGCGTTGCGCGGGCAGGGCACGCCGAGCTCGGTGAGCCGGGCGCGCATCATGCCCTTGTCCTGGGCGTAGACCAGGGCGTCGGGTCCGGGGCGGACGGCGAGGCCGTCGGCAGCCAGCGCGTGCAGGTGCTCGGTGGGCACGTGCTCGTGGTCGAAGGTGACCACCTGGCAGCCTGCGGTGACCGCACGGAGGTCGTCGAGGTTCCGGTGGTCACCCACCTGCTGGTCGGCGATCACCTGGGCTGCGGAGACGCCCTCGGCTTCAGCGAGGAGTCGCAGCGGCAGCCCCAGGGCGATGGCGGGCTGGGCCATCATCCGGGCGAGCTGTCCGCCGCCGATGACGGCAAGAGTGGGAGCAAGCGGCACGGGAGAACCCTATCCGCCCACCTCCACGCCTCGGTTGCCCACCTCGAAGCGCAGCCCCCGGCCACGGACGGTGGTGATCAGGCACGGCTGGCGCGGGTCGTCCCCCAGCTTGCGACGCAGCCACCCGAGGTGGACGTCGATCGTCTTCGACGACGTCCAGAAGGTGGCTCGCCACACGCGCTGCATCAGCTCGTCACGGGTGATGACCTCGCCGGGACGCCGGATCAGGGCATGGAGCAGGTCGAACTCCATCCGCGAGAGCTGCACCTCTCGCCCCGCGCGCCACACCTGCCGGGCAACGGGGTCCAGGGCGACATCCTGTACCTCGATCACGCCTCGCACGCTAGGCAACGCTCCCGGCCGCGGTGGCGGGATTGGGTGAAACCATGGACCCGGTCCAGACCGCAGTGTGCGGCCCCGCCCGAGCACCGGTTCAGCGGCGGCTGACCGCCAGCGGCTCGACGATGCCGAAGCCGCGCACCGGACGAGCCGGGAGCCGTCGGGTGATGAAGACCTCCGGGAGCAGGTCCGCGGTCGCCTGGTCGATGATGATCCGGTTGCGGCGGGCCACGGCGGTCAGGCGCGCGGCCATGTTCACCGGGGGCCCGAAGACGTCACCCATCCGGGTCACCACGGAGCCCGAGGCGACGCCGACGCGCACGTCGGGCATCCGCGGGTCGCGACCGATGACGCGGATGATGCCCTCGCCGATCTCGATCGCGCTCTGCGCCCGGTCGGAGACGAAGAGCACCGAGTCACCGATCGACTTGATCACCCGGCCGCCCAGGTTGGACACGACGTCGGAGCAGCGTGCCTCGAACACCTCGACCAGGTCGCCGATGCGGTCCTCGTCCAGGGTGTTGCTCAGCGCGGTGAAGGAGACGATGTCGGCGAACCCGACGCTGACGTGGGTGGTGTGCAGGTCCTCCTCGGCCTCGCCCAGCGCCTCCATCCGGGAGACCGCAGCGGCCAGGTGCCGGCGCCACGCGTAGATCAACAGCTGCTCGAAGGCGGGGTTGACCTGTTCCAGCAGCCGGGCGGCGGAGTCCATCCGGCTGCCGTCCTCCTGGCGCGCGATCTCCTCCACCCGGTCGAGCAGGGTGGCGACCTCCCAGTCGGCCAGCTTCGCCATGGTCTGCCCCAGCGCCCGGACCAGCGCCACCGAGGTGTCGAAGCCCACGGCTCCGGAGTCGACCGTGGTGAAGACCTGCAGGACGGCGTCGACGTCGCCCCGGGTGAAGACCGCGTCCTCGTCCACCTCGGCGAACCCAAGAGCACGCCACAGCCGACGCACGTCCTCGACCATGACGCCGGCCTCGGAGGCCACCTCCACCGCGCTCAGCGCGGGCTGGTGCCCCAGGATCGACTGTTCCAACTGTTCCCGACTGGTACGACGCTCAGGCACCGTCGTGCTCCCGCAGGCGGCCGGAACCGGTCCCGTTCGCGACACGGTGCAACTCCTCGGCGACGAGCAGGTGCACCCGCTCCACCTCGGGGATGTCGTGGACCCTCTCGTGGCCGCCGACGCTCGCATCGGTCACCACCAGCGTGCCGCACCTGAAGACGCGGTCGATCAGGTCGATCTCGAAGTCGACGCCGCTGATCCGGTTGAGCGGGATGCTGCGGCCCTCGGTGGCGATGAAGCCCGTCCGCGTCAGGAAGCGTCGGTCGGTGAACGTGTAGGTCGTGGTCCACCACTTCACGAACGGCCGGAGCACCCACCAGACGAAGACCACCAGCGCCACCACACCCACGGCTCCGTCCACGACGGTGCCCGCGGTGCCGGCAGGGCCCAGGACGAGCGCGGTCACCCCGGCCGCGACGAGGAGCACCAGCACCAACAGCGGGACGAACAACGCCTTGACGTGGGTACGCGTCGAGACGAGGACGCGCTCGCCCTCGTTCAGGTACTTCTGGGGAATGGCCACCCGCAGATCCTCTCACCCCGACCCGCGGATGCTGGGAAAGACGCGAATCAGGAGGCCGGACGCACGTGCACGACGTCGCCGGCGTGGGCGGTGAAGGTGCCTTCACCGGTGCTCAGCACCAGGGCCCCGTACTGGTCGAGGTCGAGCACCTCGCCCCGCACCGTCTCGCCACCGGGAAGGTGCACGTCCACCACCTGACCGACGGTCGAGCAGACGTCCGCGTAGACGCTGCGCAGCACGTCGGGCTGGTGGAGCAAGGGGGTCAGGGCGTGCAGCGAGCCCAACACCTGGGCGAGCACCTGGTTGCGGTCGAAGGTCTCCCCCAGCTCGATCCGCAGCGACGTCCCGACGTCACCGGGCAGGTCGGCGGCAGTCTGGTTGACGTTGATGCCCACACCGATCACCGCGGCCGGACCGTCGGGGGTCTCGACCCGCTCGACCAGGATCCCGGCCAGCTTGCGGCCACGCACGAGCACGTCATTGGGCCACTTGAGCGTGATCTCCGGCACACGGTCGGCCAACGCGGCCTGCACTGCGTACCCGGTCATCAACGGCACCAGCGGCCACACCGCCGGCGGGACCTCGGGGCGCAGCAGCAGGGAGAAGGTGAGCGCCGCGCCTCGGGGCACCTCCCACACACGGTCGAGACGGCCCCGTCCCGCGGTCTGGTGCTCCGTGGTGACCACCAGGCCGGCCGACTCCCCGGCCTTCGCGCGGGCCACCACCACCGCGTTCGTGGAAGGGGTCTCGTCGAGCACCTCTACCCGCAAAGGGGTGGGAAGGTCACGGAAGTACTCCGGATCGAGTCTTGGGCGCCGTTCGGAAGGTTCGGACATGGGGATTAGATTGCTCCACGGCGCCCGTGAAAGCACGCACGGCCCGCCCCGTGGTCCGACACAGCGCGGATCCCGGCCCGTTACTTGCAGCACAGCCGAGGAGACCAGTCCGGTGAGCGCCGAGAAGCCCGAACAGCCCGAGATCGACGTCCACACCACCGCGGGCAAGCTCGCGGAGCTGGAGCGACGCCTCGACGAAGCCGTCCACGCCGGCTCCGCCAAGGCAGTCGAGAAGCAGCACGCCAAGGGCCGTCTCACCGCTCGTGAGCGCATCGCCCTGCTCTTCGACGAGGGCTCCTTCGTCGAGATCGACGAGCTCGCCCGTCACCGCTCCACCGCCTTCGGCCTGGAGAAGAACCGCCCCTACGGCGACGGCGTCGTCACCGGCTACGGCACGGTCAACGGCCGCCAGGTGTGCGCCTTCTCCCAGGACTTCACCGTCTTCGGCGGCTCGCTCGGCGAGGTGTACGGCGAGAAGATCACCAAGATCATGGACCTCGCCGTCAAGACCGGCTCCCCGCTGGTCGGCGTCAACGAGGGCGCCGGCGCCCGCATCCAGGAGGGCGTCGTCTCCCTGGGCCTGTACGGCGAGATCTTCAAGCGCAACGTGCACGCCTCCGGCGTGATCCCGCAGATCTCCCTGATCATGGGCAACTGCGCCGGTGGCCACGTCTACTCCCCGGCCGTCACCGACTTCACCGTCATGGTCGACCAGACCTCCGGCATGTTCATCACCGGCCCGGACGTGATCAAGACCGTCACCGGTGAGGACGTCACCATGGAGGACCTGGGCGGTGCGCGCACGCACAACACCAAGTCCGGCAACGCGCACTACATGGCCTCCGACGAGGAGGACGCCATCGAGTACGTCAAGGCCCTGCTGAGCTACCTGCCGCAGAACAACCTCGACGAGCTCCCCAGCTACGACGAGGCCGCGGACCTCGAGTTCACCGACCTCGACAAGTCGCTGGACACCATCATCCCGGACTCCCCGAACCAGCCGTACGACATGAAGGACGTCATCAAGGCGGTCGTGGACGACGAGGACTTCCTCGAGGTCCAGGAGATGTTCGCCCCGAACATCATCGTCGGCTTCGGCCGGGTCGAGGGTTCGCCGGTGGGCGTCGTCGCCAACCAGCCGATGCAGTTCGCCGGTTGCCTCGACATCGACGCCTCCGAGAAGGCCGCCCGCTTCGTCCGCTTCTGCGACGCCTTCAACATCCCGGTGCTCACCTTCGTCGACGTCCCGGGCTTCCTCCCGGGCACCGACCAGGAGTGGGACGGCATCATCCGCCGCGGCGCCAAGCTCATCTACGCCTACGCCGAGGCCACCGTCCCGCTGGTCACCACCATCACCCGCAAGGCCTACGGCGGCGCCTACGACGTGATGGCCTCCAAGCACCTCGGTGCCGACGTCAACATCGCGTGGCCCACCGCCCAGATCGCGGTCATGGGTGCCCAGGGTGCGGCCAACATCATCCACCGCCGCACCCTCGCCGCGGTCGAGGCCGCCGGTGGCGACGTCGAGGCCAAGCGCGCCGAGTTGATCGACGAGTACGAGACCACCCTGGCGAACCCGTACATCGCCGCCGAGCGTGGCTACATCGACGCGGTCATCCCGCCGCACGAGACCCGTGCCGAGATCGTCCGCGCGCTGCGCCTGCTCAAGACCAAGCGCGCCTCCCTGCCGGCCAAGAAGCACGGGAACATCCCGCTGTGAGCACCGAGCCCGACAGCGTGGACATCGAGACCGTGGAGACCGGCACCGTGGAGTCCGTCGACAAGGCCCCCGCAGCCCCCGTGCTGCGGGTGGTCAACTCCGACGCCACCCCGCAGGAGATCGCCGCCCTGGTCGCGGTCTTCTCCGCGATGGGTGGCGGCGAGGCCCCGAAGAAGAAGGCGCGCTCGGAGTGGGCCAACCCGGCCCGCGCCGTTCGCCCGGCGCTGGGCCACGGCCTCGGCGGCTGGCGGGTCAGCGGCCTGCCCCGCTGAGGACGCCCTCTTCTCCAGCAGCACCCAGCACCATCCCCGGACGCCCGTCCCGACCTCGGTCGGGGCGGGCGTCTGCCGTCGCGCCCCACCGGTTGTGGTCGTTCCGGACGCCTTTTCCCAGCCACAACCGGTGGGGCGCGAGTGAACCCGGTGCGTCGACGGCTCGATAGGCTCCCGTGGGTGAGCACGCCCGACGCATCCCGCACTCCCCCGTCCGGCCCCCGACCCGTCGACGAGCGCTGCGACGCCTACGTCGTCGAGTACGCCGCCCTCGACCCGATCGCCGCCACCCACCTGGGCGTCGCGGGGTACGACCACCTGCTCACCGACTACTCCCCCGAGGGGTTCGAGGCCCGCGAGGAGTCGTCGGCCCGGGCCCTGGCCGACGTCCGCACGCTGACCCCCGTCGACGCCCGCGAGACGGTGGCGCGGGACGCGTTCCTGGAGCGTCTGGGCCTCCAGACCGAGGTGACCGCGGCCGGGTACGAGCGGAGCGCGCTCAACGTCATCGACTCGCCCCTGCACTCGATCCGACAGGTCTTCGACCTCATGCCGACCGAGGGCGCCGAGGCTCAGGAGCTGGTCCTGGCCCGGATGGAGGCCGTTCCCGCCGCCCTCGAGGGCTACCGCGTGACGCTGGCCGAGGAGGCCGCCCGCGGCCACGTCGTGGCCGCCCGCCAGTACACCGAGGTGGCCGCCCAGGTGGCGCGCTGGACCGGACAGTCGGGGCAGGGCGGCGAAGACTTCTTTCGCTCCCTGGTGGCCCGCTCCGGTGCCGAGGGTGCGCTGCGCACCGGTCTGGACACGGCGGCCACCGCCGCCTCCCGTGCGATGGCGGAGTTCGGCATGTTCCTCGACGACGAGATGGCGCCGCGCGGACGCCGCAACGAGGCTGTCGGCCGCGAGCACTACGCGCTGGCCTCGCGTGCCTTCCTCGGCGCCGAGGTCGACCTCGAGGAGACCTACGCCTGGGGCTGGGCCGAGCTCCAGCGGATCCACGCCGAGATGGCCGCCACCGCCGACCTGATCCTCCCCGGCGCCGGACTGGACGCCGCCGTGGCCCACCTGGACGCCGACCCGGCCCGACGGATCGAGGGCGGTGAGGCGTTCCGGAGGTGGATGCAGGAGCTGGCCGACCGCACGGTCGCCGAGCTGGCGGGCACCCACTTCGACATCCCCGAGCCGGTCCGTCGGATCGAGTGCTGCCTGGCCCCCACCCACGACGGCGGGATCTACTACACCGGCCCCAGCGAGGACTTCTCCCGTCCGGGACGCATGTGGTGGTCGGTGCCCGAGGGGGTCACCACGTTCACTCCGTGGCGGGAGACCACCACCGTCTTCCACGAGGGCGTCCCCGGTCACCACCTCCAGATCGGACAGGCCGTCCACCGGGCAGAGCTGCTCAACCGGTGGCAGCGCACCATGTGCTGGGTCTCCGGGCACGGCGAGGGCTGGGCCCTCTACGCGGAACGGCTGATGGACGACCTCGGCCACTTCGCCGACCCCGCGGATCGCCTGGGCTTCCTCGACGCCCAGTCGCTGCGCGCCGCGCGCGTCGTCGTCGACATCGGCATGCACCTCGAGCTCCGGATCCCGGAGAACGCGTTCGGCTTCCACCCCGGCGAGACCTGGCCCCCCCAGCTGGGGCTGGAATTCATGCGCGCCCACACCCAGCTGGACGACGCGACGCTGCGGTTCGAGGTGGACCGCTACCTGGGCTGGCCCGGACAGGCACCGTCCTACAAGGTGGGCGAGCGGATCTGGTTGGAGGCGCGGGACGAGGTCCGGCGCCGCACCGGTGCTGCCTTCGACCTCAAGACGTTCCACTCCCGCGCACTGGACCTGGGATCCCTGGGCCTGGCGCCCCTCGCCTCGGCCCTGCTCACCCTCCCCCAGGAAGGACAGCTCGCATGAGCACTCCCGCCACCGCTCCCCACCTGCTCCCGGCCACCACCCTGGTCCTGGCCTCGCAGTCGCCCGCCCGGCTGAAGACCCTGCGCACCGCCGGCGTCGAGCCGCTGGTGATCGTCTCCGGCGTCGACGAGGACCAGCTCACCCACCTCGCCCCGGCCCCGCTGGCCCAGGCGTTGTCGGCGCTGAAGTGCGCGGCCGTGGCCGCCCGCCCCGAGGTTCCCGCGGGGGCCCTGGTGCTGGCCTGCGACTCGGTGCTGGAGCTCGACGGCGAGGCGTTGGGCAAGCCCGAGGTGCCCGAGGTGGCGGTGGCGAGGTGGAAGCAGATGCGCGGACGCTCCGGCGTGCTGCACACCGGTCACACCCTGACCGACACCGCGACCGGCCGCATCGTCGAGGCCACCTGCTCCACCACGGTGCACTTCGCCGACGTGGACGACGACGAGATCGACGCCTACGTGGCCACCGGTGAGCCGCTGTGGGTGGCGGGTGCCTTCACCCTGGAGGGTTACGCGGCCGCGTTCGTGACCGGGATCGAGGGCGACCACCACAACGTGGTGGGGGTGAGCCTGCAGACCGTGCGCCGCATGGTCCGCGAGCTGGGCCACTCCTGGACCGCCCTCTGGGCTGCCCGCGCCTGAGGCCCGGTCAGGCCCGGTCAGGTCGAGTCAGGCCAAGTCAGGCCAGGTCAGGACTCAAGCGCCTCGACGGCCGGCTCGGCCGGGGCCTCGGAGGCCCGCACCACCGGCTGGGAACCCGTGCGCGCCACCAGGCCCTCCCGAGGGAAGACGTACTGGCGGAACAGGGCGAACCGCACCATGGTGCCGATGCCGAGCCCGATCACGTTGGCGGACAGGTTGTCCGACACCGGGTCGTCCAGGCCGAGCACGTTGCGGCTCAGCCAGAGGCAGGCCATCGGGATCAGCATGGTGACGAGGTTGATCACCAGGAACGCCGTGCGGCCGCCGTCGGGGTGACGCACGTCGCGGGTCTGGAACGCCCAGTCGCGGGTGCCCTTGAAGCTGATCAGCATGCCCACGAGGTTGGCCAGCACGTAGGCCGTCTGCGGGTGGCCGTCCAACGGTGCCGGTCCGTCCGGGGTGAACCCGTGCAACAGGCCGTTGAAGATGATGAAGGACACCACGGTCGCGACGGCACCGACGGTGAGGAACCTGCTCACCTCTCCGGCGATGCGTCCAGCGAACCCTTGCATGAATCGGATCCTAACTTCCGCACACCACCTTCCCCGCCATCGACAGTCCGCGCGCGTCACGCGCCAGCGTTCACCCGACCGCCCTCACTCCACAGCCCCACTCCACGGGCCATATTCCACGGGTCACGCCACGGGCCTTATTCCACGGGGAGCCCGAGGCCGCGAGCGATCGGCATCCGCTGCACCTCGGAGGGGCCCTCACCGATCTCCAGGATCTTGGCGTCCCGGTAGAAGCGGGCCACCGGGTACTCCTCCATGAAGCCGTAGCCCCCGAAGACCTGGGTGGCGATCCGGGTGGCCGTCACGGCCGACTCCGAGCTGTACAGCTTGGCCACGGAGGCAGCCTGCTTGAACTCGGCCACCTGGGCACGCGACAGCTCGCGTCCCTCCCCCACCACGGCGTCCATCCGGTCCTTCATCGCCGCCGCGCGGTAGGTCAGCAGGCGCGCGGCCTCGAGCATGACCTGGAGGTCGGCGACCTGGAAGGCGACCCCCTGCTTGCGTCCGATCGGACCGCCGAAGGTCTGCCGCTCGCCCGCGTAGGCCAGGGACAGGTCGAGACAGGCCTGGATGCACCCGACCGCGAGCGCGGAGATGGCCACCCGGCCGTCGTCGAGGGTGGCCAGGAACTGGGCGTACCCGCGACCCCGGGCACCCAACAGGTTCTCCTCCGGCACGTGCACGTCGACGAAGGTCAGCGGGTGGGTGTCGGAGATGTGCCAGCCGAGCTTGTCGTAGCCCTTCTCCGCGGTGAACCCGGGAGTCCCGGCGGGGAGCATGATCGCGGAGATCTCCGGGCTGCCGTCGGCTCGGGTGCCGGTGCGGGCCGTGACCGTGACCAGGGAGGTGATCGCCGAGCCGGAGTTGGTGATGAACTGCTTGGAGCCGTTGAGCACCCACTCACCGTCCAGCAGCTCGGCGCGGGTCCGGGTGGCTCCCGCGTCCGAGCCGGCGCCGGGCTCGGTGAGGCCGAAGCCGGCCAGTCGCCGTCCGCTGACGAGGTCGGGCAGCCACTCCTTCCTCTGCGCCGGCGTGCCGTAGGTGAGCACCGGGTTGATGCCCAGACCCACCGCAGCCTCGAGCGTGATCCCCAGGGCCTGGTCGACCCGCCCGATCTCCTCGATCGCGATGCAGAGGCTGGTGAACCCGCCGTCCGCCCCCGCGAGACCGGCACCGCCGAACTCCTCCGGGGCGGTGAGCCCCATCAACCCCAGCTCGCCCATGCGCTGCACCACCTCGGTCGGGAAGTGGTGTGCGGCGTCCCACGCAGCGACGTGGGGCGCGATCTCGGCCTCGGCGAACTCGCGGACGCTGCGGCGGAACTCCTCGTGCTCACGGGACAACTCGTAGCTCATGGGGGAAGCGTAGCGCCTCGGTTAACGAACGATAACCCATTTGCCCTGTGGGCGTGACTCGCGTCGCCCCTGCGGCAGAAGTCGGCGAAACGTGACGAAGGTGACCGTTCAGTACCCGAACCCCGAGCCGGCCATCACACCTTCCAGCCATACAATCGCCAACGGTGTGTCCCACGCACACCCCAAAGATCGGTAGTCCGAGGAGAGTTCGTGCCCGACATCAAGCCCCTGCAGAAGGTCCTCATCGCAAACCGCGGTGAGATCGCCGTCCGCGTCATCCGCGCCGCCAAGGACGCAGGCATCGCCTCCGTTGCCGTCTACGCCGACCCCGACCGTGACGCACTCTTCGTCCGACAGGCCGACGAGGCCTACGCCCTCGGCGGCGCCACCCCGGCCGAGACGTACCTCGACATCGAGAAGATCATCGCCGTCGCCAAGAAGTCGGGTGCCGACTCCGTGCACCCCGGCTACGGCTTCCTCGCCGAGAACGCCCAGTTCGCCCAGGCCGTCCTCGACGCCGGTCTGATCTGGATCGGCCCGTCCCCCGAGGCGATCGACGCCCTCGGCGACAAGGCCAAGGCCAAGCACATCGCCCAGAAGGCCAACGCCCCGCTGGCCCCCGGCACCAAGGACCCGGTCGAGACCGCCGAGGAGGTCGTCGAACTGGCCAAGGAGTACGGCCTCCCGATCGCGATCAAGGCGGTCTACGGTGGTGGCGGTCGTGGCCTCAAGGTCGCCCGCACCCTCGAAGAGGTCCCCGAGCAGTTCGAGTCCGCGACCCGCGAGGCGATCAGCGCCTTCGGCCGCGGTGAGTGCCTGGTCGAGAAGTTCCTCGACCGCCCGCGCCACGTCGAGACCCAGTGCCTCGCCGACCAGCACGGCAACGTCGTCGTCGTCTCGACCCGCGACTGCTCGCTGCAGCGTCGCCACCAGAAGGTCGTCGAGGAGGCGCCCGCGCCGTTCCTGACCGACGCGCAGGTCGAGCGCCTCTACGAGTCCTCCAAGGCCATCCTCCGTGAGGCCGGCTACGTGGGCGCCGGTACCTGTGAGTTCCTGGTCGCCGCCGACGGCACCATCTCCTTCCTCGAGGTCAACACCCGCCTGCAGGTGGAGCACTGCGTCTCCGAGGAGGTCACCGGAATCGACCTCGTCCAGGAGATGTTCCGCATCGCCGCCGGTGAGGAGCTCGGTTACGACGACCCGGAGATCAAGGGTCACGCGATCGAGTTCCGCATCAACGCCGAGGACGCCGGCCGCAACTTCATGCCGGCCCCGGGCACCCTCACCGAGTGGGCCCCGCCGAGCGGCCCGGGCGTGCGCCTGGACTCCGGCTACGAGAAGGGCGAGACCATTCCGGGCGCCTTCGACTCCCTCGTCGCCAAGCTCATCGTCTCCGGCAAGGACCGCACCCAGGCGATCGCCCGCTCCAAGCGTGCCCTGAGCGAGTTCAAGGTCGACGGCATGCCGACGATCATCCCGTTCTTCGAGAAGGTCCTCGACGTCCCGGCCTACATCGGCGCCTCGAACAAGACCGGTGAGGGCTCGTTCGACGTCTACACCACCTGGATCGAGAACGAGTTCGTCAACGACATCGCCCCCTACGGCGGCGAGGCCGGAGAGGCCGAGGAGGCCGGCGAGCGCCAGAAGGTGGCCGTCGAGGTCGACGGACGTCGCATCGAGGTCGTCCTGCCTGCTGGCCTCGGTGGCCTGGGTGGCGGTTCCGCCACCGGCGCCAAGAAGCCGAAGCGTGCCGCCAAGAAGGCCGGCGCCGCCGTGTCCGGTGACGCCGTCGCGTCGCCGATGCAGGGCACCGTCGTCAAGATTGCCGTCGAGGAGGGCCAGGAGGTCGCCGAGGGTGACGTCGTGGTCGTGATCGAGGCCATGAAGATGGAGCAGCCGCTGAAGGCCCACAAGGCCGGCACCGTGACCGGCCTCAAGGCCGAGGTCGGCGCCACCGTCGGCAACGGTGAGGTCATCTGCGAGCTCAAGGACTGACCCCAGTCACTGCGTGTGGGGCCGTCTCCCTGGTGGGAGGCGGCCCCACTGCTTTTCCCTTCCACCCCAGGAGTCCCTGTGACCAACCGCCCTGTGACCAACCGCCCCACCCCCGCCCGCGCCGAAGGCGTCACGCTGCAGTTCTTCCTCGACCCCGCCGGGGCACTCGTCGGGGCACACACCGTGGGGCTGGCCTCCTCCGGACGCCCCGAGCTGGTGCTGCCCCTGACCGCGGACCCCGCCCAGCCGCACTGGAGCCTGACCATCGGCGAGGCGCACGACCTCCTGCACCAGTGGGCCGCAGCGTTCGTCGCGGGCACGTTGGAGGTGTCCGCCCGGATCGAGGTGTCGATCGAGGCCGACGACGCCCTGCTCGCCGTTGACTTCCCCGAGCCGGTCGCAGGAACCGAGGTGGACGGCGCCGAGCTGCACGAGGCGTCGGCGCTCGTGCTGTCGTGGACGGTCGTCCCGGGCCCCTCACCTCGCCCGCTCGCCCCCGTGCCGAGTACCCCCTGCGATAATTTCTTCGCGCAGGTCACCGGCAATGACACTCAGGGTCCCGTTGCGGTAAGGATCAACCCCAACAAGTGCGTCGGTTGCTCCAAGTGCGCCCGCTGCTGCCCCGTCGGAGCGATCTCAGGCACTATTAAGCAAGCACACGTCATCGACACCGACAAGTGCATCCGCTGCCGTCTGTGCAAGCTCGGCTGCCCGAAGGGCGCGATCGAAAACGTTTCAAATCCCGAGCTGAACGCGATCACGGTGAACGGCCTTGCGAATGCCGATAAGCTGATCGAGAAGATACTCGCGGGAGAGGAACGCTACGACTTCGTTGAGGTCATGGCATGTCCCCTCGGCTGCCCCGGCGGCGCAGGCCAGCCCGAGAGCTTTGTGTTCAATAAGCCCGACAGGATAGTTGATACTTTCGATGTCGATTACACCCGACCTGAAGAAGACGACGGCCTCGAAAGCGTAAGCGAGCTTATCGGCGGCAGAGAAAAAGAGCTCTTCCATGTAAAATATTAAATAATCATCCAAAAAGTCACAGCCATCGGCTGTGACTTTTTTGTTGAGTTTTGTGGTTTATACAGGTATAATGTAACAAAATATTTTGTTTTGGAACTTAAGCGATGAAAAAACCCTTCGATAATTTTTACATAAGAAATCTGCTGATACTCATAGCCCTTTTTGTGTCGGTGTATCTTATCTGCGGGGCGTTTTTCGTAACAGCAGGCGCGCCCGAGCGCGTTGTCCGCGCACAAGCCGAGGAAGCGATTGCTTGCGATACGGCAATGACTTCCGAAGATGCAGACGATGCCGAAACAAAAAAGCCAAAGAAAACAGGCAAGCCCTACTACATAATGGTAAACTGCCGCATGAACACCGTAACGGTTTATGCCCGCGATGATGACGGCGAATTCACAGTTCCCGTGAAGGCAATGGTGTGCTCTACAGGCAGCGAAACACCGCGCGGAAAGTTCAATATCTCCAACATGGGAAAATGGAACTGGCTTGATCTTGTCGGCGGAGTTTACGGTCAGTACTGCACGCAGATAAAAGGCAACTATTTGTTCCATTCCGTTCCCTACACCGTGCGATATGACAAAGGCTCATTGCAGCCGGGAGAGTACGATAAGCTCGGCACCACCTGCTCGCACGGATGCATTCGCCTGACGGTTGCAGACGCCAAGTGGATTTACGACAACAAGTCCGACATAGCAGGAGTTGAGCTGTATGACTCCTCAACCGCAGGCCCCCTGGGAAAGCCCTCTGCTCAAAAAATTAACGGAACAGACAACAGCGGTTGGGACCCCACCGACCCAGAGCCCGACAATCCCTGGCACGAGGCAAAGATGTCAGTCGGAAACTACGAAGGCCTGAACGAGCAGAAAGCAACTGAGCAGGCAAAGCGCCCCGAGCCTTCCGTAACGACAGCCACACCCGAAAATACAAATCTACCCGAATAAAAATTAAAGCCTACTGAAAACAGTAGGCTTTTTTGTTTCAATATCAGT
>JAZQNT010000644.1:0-6862 GCA_045627505.1 Nocardioides sp. | reverse complement strand
CTCTCGTCCGTGCGTCGGGGCAGGTGCGCTGGCGCTACGCGCCGGCCTCCCGCTGCTGACCTGCTGATTTCCGGCGGCTCGATCTGTGGTTTCCGACCCGACCGAAAAAGACGCTGGCCACACTGGGCCGGGCTGCGGCCTGCGCGCGACAGCACGGGCAGTCCGCATCTCCGGCACGCACCGGCCCCTGCCGGGCGAGATCTCCCACCATCCCTAAGGCGCACCATGACTTCCAGACCACGTCTGCGCGGACTCGGCGCAGCCACCGTGATGGCCCTCGTCGCCCAGCTCGTAGTAGCCAGCCTTCCGGCGCAGGCCGTGGAGCAGCGTGCGGGTGCCACCGGTCCCACCGTGACGCTGACGGCCTCGTCCACCACGGTGGAGCCCGGGGCCACGGTCACGTTCACCACCAACATGGCCCGCGACGGCGCGCCACGCACCAACGGCACCCTGACGCTGCTGGCCAGCTCGGACGCCGGTTCCGTCTTCGACTGCGCAGTCGCCTGCCCGACCACGATGGCGGCCATCACTCTGGACGAGGACGAGGACGGGCGCGGCACCTTCTCCGTGCAGATGGACGACGCCGCGTTCACCGCCCTGCAGAGCCAGATCCGTCCCAGCACCGGAGCGCCGGTCCACTTCGGCGTCCAGTACACCGGCACCGGCCCCAACGCCGAGCAGGGCACCAGCCCCGTCGTGGCCGTCACGGCCCAGGCCGCCCCGGTGCCCGCGGCCGCCACCATCACCGTGCTGAGCGTGGACGACGCCACCCCGACCATCGGCGACCGGGTCACCTTCACCACTGCGGTCACCTCCGCCGCCCGGCCGGTGAGCGCCGGCTCCGTGGCGCTCCGGCTCGGCTCCGGGGCCGGCATCAACAGCCGGTCCCTCACCCCGGCCGCCGGACTGGCACTGGACGCCGACGGGAGGGCCCGGTTCAGCGCCACCTGGGACGCGGACTGGTTCCGCGCCAACGTGCCCGGGGGTCCGACTCCCAGCGTCGGGACGCCCCTCGACGTGCAGGCGGTCTTCACACCCTCCGACTTCGCGGTGCTGGAGCCCTCGTCCAGCAGCACCGTCACGGTGACCCCTGAGCAGGTGAAGACGCAACTGACCCTGACCCCGCCCCCGGGCGGCCTGAGCGACGGCACGTCGGCCACCTTCACCGCGAACCTGCCCAGCGACGCCACCGGAACCCTGCAGGTCAGCTGCCCCGAGTCGTCCTGCTCCGTGGCGCCGCGCCCCGTGACCGGCACCGCCACCTTCAACGTGAAGTTCTCGAACTCCTCCTACATCCCCCTCCCCCGCACGGTCTCGGCCACGTTCACCAGCACCACCGCGAAGTACACCGACGCCTCTGTGAGCACCTCGGTCTGGGTGGCCAACGCGGCCGTCGCGCCCGCACCACCGGTCCGGCCCAGCACGCCGCTGCTGGCGATCACCCCCTTCCAGCGCGAGCCCGGGCCGATCGACTTCGTCGGACTCGCCGGCAGCATTGGGGTGGAGACCGGATCGAGGGGCAGTGCCCCTGCCTTCCTCACGTCCATTTTCGCCCTTCCGCCCGGGGCCGTCGGGCTGCTCAATCAGGGCCGGGGAGAGGTCGGCGTCCCGGACTTCTGGCTCGCCAGCCTCACCATCACCTCCACCACCGGCTCCGCGCTCCCCCACACGCGTGGCGCGGAGGCGTCGAGCCCCGAAGGCCGCACGAAGAGCGCCGCGGCGCAGCTGCGCACCACGAAGAAGACCGTCGCCTGCCACGTCAAGGGCTCGACCTTCACCTGCCCGATGGGCTACTTCGAGCCGGGCACGAAGATCAGCTACAGGGCATCGCTCCCGATCTCTGCGGCGGTCGCCGGGAAGCGTGTGGCGGTGAAGGCGACCACGTCGGCCTTCGACCCGGCCACGGGCGCGACCACGGTCCTCTCCACCGGGACGACGCAGCACACCGTTGCCAAGCGTACCGCCTTCAGCGGAAGCCTCAAGGCGAGCGCGAAGTCGGTCAAGCGAGGCAAGAAGGCCACCATCACTGCCAAGCTCACCAACGCCGGCGTGATCAAGGCCGGCAAGGTGACCAGCTGCCTGAGCATGCCCAAGGGCGTCAAGATCGCCAAGGCCAAGGGCGCGAAGATCACCAAGGGCAAGACCAAGGCGTGCTGGACGGTGACGTCCCTGAAGGCCAAGAAGTCGAAGACCTTCAAGATGACGTTCGTGGCCCCGAAGAAGAAGGGCACCCCGAAGGTGACCTGGAGCGTCAAGCCGAAGAAGAAGTCCCAGGCCGACGGCTTCACGGTCAAGGCAGGCATCAAGGTGAAGTGACCGCGGTCCGCCCCGGGGCAGCGGCGCTGTCCCGGGGCAGCCCTGAGGTTCGATTCCGACGTGGCCCCCGCCCGCAGCGTCCGGTGAGCCGAGCCGGAGCACCACAACCAACAGGTAGCCTGCTCCCGCAACGGGGCAACTCGAGCGAGAGGTGGCGCACGTGAGGACCGGAACGGACAAGCGGCGCGCCCTGCTCCCGGCGCTGACCCTGCTTGCCCTGGTGCTGCTTGACCTCGCCACCCCGAGCGGCTCACTCGCGCTCGCCCCGCTCTTCGCCCTGGCGCCGTTGGCCGCCTGCGCGACGTTGCCCGCGGCACCGACCGCCGGATTCGCCACGGCTGCCCTGCTCGCGGCCGCCAGTTCCTGGCTCTGGAGCGACCACGGCGGGGTGGCCCAGCACCTGGTCCGGGTACTGGACGTCGCGGCGGTGGGTGCCGCTGCTGTCGTGATCGCTGCGGTGCGGATGCGGCAGGTGCGCCGTCTGGGACACCTGACGCGGATCGCCGAGGTGGCACAACGCGCGGTGCTGCCGGTGGTTCCCCCGCACGTGCGCAGCACCGAGGTCGCCGTGCGTTACCAGTCGGCAACCGACGACGCGGTGATCGGTGGCGACCTGTACGACTGCTACCACTCGCGTACCCACACCCGGTTCCTGATCGGGGACGTGCGCGGCAAGGGCATCGAGGCCGTGGAGCAGGCGGCCCGGGTGATCCGGGCGTTCCGGCAGGCCGCTGCCGTCGAGGGCGGTCTCGACGCGGTCGCCGAGGACATGAGCGGCTACCTCGTCCCCTTCTTCGACCCGGAGGAGTTCGTCACTGCGGTGCTGCTCGACACCACCGACGCGCTGCACCCGCTGCTGGTGAACGCGGGACACCCACAACCGCTGCTGGTCCGCGCCGACGGGACGTACACGTTCCTCGGGTACGACGCCGATCCCCCACTGGGTCTGGGCCGCCGGTACGTCAGCCACCGGCTCGACTGGCGGCCCGGCGACCGGCTGTTGCTGTACACCGACGGGCTGAGCGAGGCCCGGGACGCCCGCGGCGACTTCCTGGACCTGCGCGAGCTGGTCCCGCTGCTCGTCGGCGGTCCGCTGGAGGAGTCGCTCAAGCAGGTGCTCGCGCGAGTCCGGGCGCATTCCGCCAGCGGCGAGCTCGCCGATGACGTGGCCATGATGCTGCTGGAGCACAGCGCGTCCCAGCACGAGGACCCCCCGATGACCAGCCAACACGACTGGCTCAGCCTGATGCCGACCTGAGGCGAGGCATTCGACGGCGACACGTGGTGACGAAGAGGCTGCCGGGTGCTGTACTGGTGAACGGCCGGTGCACGCGGGTCGTCCGGCTGAAGGCTCGAGGCCCGAACCCCGAGTGCGGAGGGTCGTGTCGCCATGAACTACTGGGTCAGCGTCGTGTTCCGGGCCATCCCCCTGGCCATGATGGCCGTCTGCATCGGCCTCGGGGTCTACGTCTGGAACGCCGCGGACGCTCCGGGGAACCTCGTGGCAGGCCGGGTGGTCACGTTCCTCAGCGCGATCTGCCTGTGCCTCTTCTGCACCGCGGCCACGATCATCCGACAGCTGATCAAGCGCTTCAACTCCGTGGACAAGGTGCTCTACCCGGCGCTGGGCTACCTGGCCGCGATCGTCACCGCGACCTACGGCGTCTCGCTGTTCGCCGGTGCCTCGGGCAGCGGCCAGAACCCTGACTACGTCGCGGGTCACGTCGTCTTCGGCCTGGGCCTGATCTGCGGCTGCGTGGCGACCGTGGCCACCGCCTCCACCAAGTTCTCGTTGATCCCGGTGAACTCGGCACGGCCGGTGGGCGACCACACCCCGCCTGCGACGGGTTTCTCCCCGGGCGCCGTGGCCGTGATGGCGGCCATCCCGGTGATCCTCGCCGCGACCGCCTGGGTGGTCGGGGTCGCCAACCTCCTGATGACCACCTCCCCGAGCCGGTTCACGGCCGGCCACGTGGTCTGCGGCCTGGCGATGATCTGCACCAGCCTGATCGGGCTGGTGTGGAGCATCCTGCGCCAGGTGCAGAACACCTACGGCCCGAGGGACGGGGTGCTGTGGCCCTGGCTGGTGATCGTGATGGGCGCGCTGAGCATGCTCTGGGGGATCGTGCTGCTGGTGCTCGACGACGAGCCGTACTACCGCACGCCCGGCTTCGTGATGATCGGCCTGGGGCTGGTCTGCTTCAGCATCCTCAGCAAGGTCGGTCTGCTCGCGCTGGTGTGGCGACGCACGTTCAGCCTCGCCAACCGCGTGCCGCTGGTCCCGATCGTGACCGCCCTCAGCTGCCTGTTCCTCTCGGCGTTCGTCTTCCAGGCCGCGGTGAGCGACCAGAGCGTCTTCGTCGCCGCGCGGGTCCTGGCCGGACTGGGCGCCGTCTGCTTCACCCTCTACTCGATCGTCTCGATCCTGGAGAGCGGGACGTCGTCGTCCCAGGACTGAGCGCAGCAGGACTGAGGCGGGCGAGGCGGTTCGGCTCAGCCCTTGAGCGAGGGGACACCGTCCGGGGCGGGCGAGGGTGCCCGGAGGTGGGCCAGGAGGTCCACGTCGGTGTCGCCGACGAGCGAGACCCAGGGCAGGTCGACGTCGCGGTCTGTGCGGCCCAGGAGGGTGGTGCCGTCCCCGCAGGCCTGCTGCGCGTCCTGTTCGGTCGCGGAGAAGCAGAGGGAGACGGAGTCCTGGGACGGTTCGAGGAGGAGGTCGACCCGACGCGCTCGGGTGGTGGAGTCCGCCTCGCTGATCGTGGTGACGACCGGCTCGACGTCGCCGATCGGGACGGGGAGGTAGCCGAGCCAGCTCGAGTCCCGCTCGACGAGGGCTTGGTTCTCCGACGGGCCTGCGTCGACGCCCAGTACCGCTCCGCCGACCAGCGCTCCGGCGCCGACCGCGATGATGACCGCAGCTGCGATCCCGCCGACCACCTTCGTGCGCATGTGTATCCCCCAGACCGTGCCGTGCTCGGACGCGCGGCCGCGCAAGCATCCCACGGTGCGACCCCGCTCGCTGCGGGTTCCCGGGTCAGTCCCGGATGCAGTTGTTCCGCGAATCTGGGGGCCGTCCGCCATGCAGGGGTTGCAGCCCACCCGCGGTGGGTACGGGTCGAGTGTGTGCTTCTCGATGAGCGCCGATCTGGTTGCTGGCGTGGCGCTGCTCCCTGTTGCTGCTGTCAGCCTGCGCGAGGTGCGCACGGCCCGGGAGGTGCCGTTCGCGTCGTTGCCGTTGCTCTTCTCGCTCCACCAGCTGACCGAGGCGCTCGTCTGGCACGGCGCGGCGGACTACGTCTCGGCCGGTGTCCAGCACGCCGCCGCGGTGACCTACGTCCTCTTCCCCTTCCCGGTCCTCCCGCTCCTGGTGCCGCTGGCGGTCCTGCTCCTCGAACCCAGGGGCAGGCGCCAGCGGGTGGCGCCCTTCGTGGTGCTCGGTGGGGTGGTCGCGGCGTACCTGGGCTGGGCCGTGCTCCACGGCCCGCTCGGGGTGCGGGAGGAGCCGCACGCACTGGTGTACGACGTCGGGTTGACGTACGGGCCGTTGTGGGCCGTGCTGTACGTCGTGGCGGTGATCGGCCCGTCGATGCTGTCGGGCTACCCCTCGATCGTCGCCTTCGGCTTCCTCAACCTGGTCGGGCTCACCGTCGTGGCGATCGTCTACGTCCAGGCGTTCGCGTCGCTGTGGTGCATCTACGCCGCGCTGACCTCCATGCTGGTCGTCGTGCACATGGTGCTGCGTCGACGGCTGTCCGACCTCCATCGCCTCGAGGGCCAGGCCCCGGTGACCGCTTGAGGACGTGCGGGTCCCGTGACCACTCACGCTCCGCATCTCCGACTGGTGCACCAGCAGGGCTGCTCTGCCGGAGCACCGGTAGGCTGAGCCGGCGGTGGTCGATTCGGCAGAGGGTTCCGTAGACGGTTCCGTCGATCAAAGAGTCGAACCCCCGGGCCCTTAGCTCAATTGGCAGAGCTCCGGACTTTTAATCCGTTGGTTGTGGGTTCGAGTCCCACAGGGCCTACCGAAAACCTCCCTGACCTGGACTTATGCTGAACCAACCGACCGGGTCAGGGAGGTTGTTCACCACTTACTCACCACTTTGGGTTGCAAGCTGGTTCATGCAGACCGCTCCACAGCGGGCAGAACCATCACACTCGCAGCCTTGTTCGCCGTCTGCTTACGCGCCAGGTAGCCGACTGTCGTAGCCACCTCCGCGTGCCCCAGCTGGTCGGCAATCTCTGCGATGGGCACGCCCGCACGATCGAGCCAGGTTGCCACCGTTCGACGGAACGTGTGCGTGCCCGCCCACTGGAGGCCGACGCGAGCGAGCACCGCCCTCAAACTCCTCGACACGTTCCTCTTGTCGCGGGGTTGCCCCAACTTCGTCTCGTAGCGCGTAGTACCGAACACCAGACCCTCTCCGCCCCACACCTCCCGACGCCGCCGCAAGCGCGCCACGAGGTCATCGGACAAGAGCACCACCCTGTCGGAACTCTTCGTCTTTGTCCCTCTGATGCGAATGGTCTTCGCGTCGTCATCCAGGTC
>JAZQNT010000643.1:0-2021 GCA_045627505.1 Nocardioides sp. | reverse complement strand
GAGGCCGGCACCGACGCTCTGTGGCTGCTGAACTCCGACGTGACGCTGCGCCCGGACGCCGCCGAGAAGTCCCTCGACGCCCAGGCGCGCATTCCCGGCTGGGACGTGATGGGTTCGGTGGTCACGCAGAACGGGCGCATCTGGTTCGGCGGCGGGGCCTACTCCCGGCGCACCGGCCGCGCATCGCACCTGCGCTACGGCGAGGAGGTCGGTCCCGAGGCGACGACCCCGGAGGTGCGCTCGGTGGACTGGATCAACGGCTGCAGCATCTGGGTGAACGCTGCCGGTGCTGGCGCCGCGCGCCGCGCCGACGAGCACTTCTTCCTCTACCGCGAGGAGCTGGAGTGGCAGGTGCGGGAGCCGCGGCTCACGAGCTTCGTCCTCGACGCCGCCCTGGTCGACCACGACGCCGGTGCCGTGACCGGTGGCGCCGGGGACGGCCTCGGCCTCACCTTCATGGCCCGCAACTCGTGGATCATGGCGCAGCGGGCCCGCGGGTTGGACCGGGCGGGTGCGGTCCTGGCCTGGCTGGTCGAGTTCGTCGCCGTCCCGGTCAAGCGACGCGAGTGGGCGAAGATCAGGACAGCGGTCAACGGAGTGCGATTGCGCCGGGCTGCCGGCGAGGACGTGGTGAGGAGGGTGCGCGGTGCGCATCGTTGAATACCTGCACACCGTGGACGGCGGTCACCCCGCCTACACGATGGAGTTGGCGCATGGGCTGCGGGCCGCGGGCGCGGATGTCACCGTCCTCACTGGGGTTGGCGCCCGGGCGGGCGAGGGGGTCGTCGCTGAGGTGCCCACCCCGGACACCACGCTGAGGCCGGCAACCGTTTCCTGGCTGGTGGACCGGATTCGGGTGTACGTGGGCCAGACCCGAACCCCGCAACGGTCGCTGGCCCGGTTCGAGGACGTCGAGGAACGCTGGCTGCACTGCCAGCAGCTCCCCACGTTGTTCCCCCGCCACTTCGTGCGCTCGGCGCAGCGACGTGGGTGGAAGGTGTGCGTGACGGTGCACAACGTAACGCCGCACGCAGCCGGTCGCCTCGATGCCCTGACGCAGAAGGGGCAGGAGGCGGCGTGGGCGCAGGCAGACCTTCTGGTCGTCCATGCCGATTCCTTGCGGGACCGGCTCGTCGAGCGGCTGGGGCAGGAGCACGCGTCCAAGGTGGTCGTCGTGGCCCACCCGGTCTGGGCGGAGCAGGCGCCGAGCGACGCCTGGCCGACGCGTGACTACCTCTTCTTCGGCCACCTGCGCCCGAACAAGGGTGTGGAGGAGTTCCTGGCCGCGATGGCCCGGATGCCCGACGCCACGGCCACCGTGGCCGGCTCGGGCAGCCCGGAGCGCATTGCCCAGGTGCAGGACGAGATCGCGCGTCTGGGCCTGGCGAATGTGACCCTGCGCGCGGAGTTCGTCCCGGACGAGGCGCTGCCCGCCCTGTTCGCCGACCACCACGTCGTCGTTGCGCCGTACCGGGAGTTCGAGGCGCAGAGCGGGGTCACGCACCTGGCTGTCGCCTACGACCGGCCCATCGTGGTCACGGACGTCGGCGCCCTGCGGGACCTGGTGGACCAGTTCGGCCTCGGCGAGGTCGTGGAGCGTGGAGATGCCCTCCCAGACGTCATGGGCCGCACCCTGCGGCGCGCGAGGGCAGGCGAGTTCGGTGACGGGCTCGCGCGTGCCCGGAGGCAACTCTCGCCGAAGGTGATCGGCGAGGTGCTCATCGGTTGCATGGACAGTTCTATGAAGGATGGCTGAGACAGGTGCGTGACGACATGGGGGGCAACTCCGCGAACGCGGGTGTGGGTGAGTGATGCCTTCCCTGCTTGACGCTGGGCCGGTGGTGCTCGTGGCTTCCGGTCTCCTGGCTGACCTCGGCTACTGGCTGCTCGTGATCGTCGGCTACGCCGCCACTGCCTCGCTCGGATGGTGGGTGGCACGCCGGGGCCTTGCGCTGTGGGGCATCGCCGTCCTCGCGGTGGTGTACACGGTGGTGCCGCGGATGGTGATGGTGCCGAACGCG
>JAZQNT010000642.1:0-7882 GCA_045627505.1 Nocardioides sp. | reverse complement strand
GGTGGACGCAGAGATCATCGAGGACGCCAAGGACGCCGCCAGCGCGGCGGAGAAGGCCAGCAAGAAGGCGATCAAGAAGGCCGCCAAGAAGTCCAAGGGGGAGTAATGGTCGAGATACTTCACAACGCGCTCGCATTCATGAGTTTCGTGACGGCGATCGGGGTGGTCATATGGGGGGCGCGCTGGACGTCAGCCGCGGTCGTCGCGGCGATTCAGAGGTTCGTCCGATGAGCGCGCTGTGGGACATGGCTCCGATCATCGCCTGCGTCGCGGCGTGCCTGCTGATCGCCCGGTGCTGGGTGCCGTGAGTGTTTCTAGAAACAGTGCTACGATTCAGCCTCAGCCCCGGTATCCCAACTGGCAGAGGACGCGGATTCAAGCCCCGCTCAGTGTGGGTTCGACTCCCACTCGGGGCACCACCCGCGATGTGGTATGGTTCCACCAGCCCCTCCGAGGCGTGGCCAACGGCCAAAACTAACCAATTGACGGATAGTCGGTTGTTCAAGTGGATGAGAAACGCCTCGGAGGGGCTTTTTGGACCCCGCGGCCCTGAGTAGGGTCTACGCTCCGGGCACGGAGGGGCGGGGCCGTGGAGGGTGCGGCCTCGTCTCTCCCCATGTACGATCCCGCCCATGAGCACCACGCCCCCACAGACCGACCTACGGTTCACTGACCTGTCCGAGGGTGAGCAGCGCGTCGTCGCCGAGCGCATCGCGAAGATCCGCACGTCCGGCTGGCGTCCGTTCTGGTGCCCGAACCCCAAGTGCAACGGCGACCCCCACCTGCTGCTGGACGAGGAGGGGCGGTTCACCCTCGCCTCCGACATGGTGGGTCCGCACGGTGAGCCCACGGGCTGGCTCAAGAAGGGCCGCGTCTCGCTCACGCCGCACTCGGGGCGGAAGCCGGGCAAGCGCGTGCTGCTCGACCCGAAGTGGGCGCACAACCACGCTCGTGAGGACCAGCGGCTCCCGCCGTGGCGCAAGAAGTGGACCCTGTTCGTCATGTCGGGCCGAGGCTCGGGCAAGACCACGCTGGGCGTCGAGTTCGTCACCCTCTGCGCGCGCAAGGGGCTGGACGGGGCGATCCTCGGACGACGCGGCACTGAGGTCATCAACACCCACGTCGCCACCATCATTGCTCGGGCGCACCCCGACTTCATGCCGGAGTACAAGGCGTCGAAGGACATTCTGGTCTGGCCGAACGGGGCCATCACCTACCTGTTCTCCGCCGAGAAGCCCGAGAACATCCGCTCCATCAACATCTCGTACACGTGGACCGACGAGGCCGCGTTCATGGACGAGATCAAGACCGCGTGGATGAACCTCAAGATGGCCACGCGAGTCAAGAGCGACGGCAATCCGATCCACCACCTGATCACGTCGACCCCGACCCCGACTGAGTGGGTCATGAAGATGGAGGACGACCCGAAGGTCATCGTCCGCCGAGTCTCGACCTACGCCAACAAGGCGAACCTCGACGAGGAGTTCCTCGCGGATCTGGAGGCCGAGTACGAGGGCACCCGCACCGGCCAGCAGGAACTCCACGGCGTGGTGCTGCGTGACGTCGAGGGCTCCCTGTGGAACGACGACATGTTCCGGCACCAGTTCGTCAAGCCGAAGAAGTGGGACGACTACATCGAGTCGCTGGACGACCGCGTGGTCGCGGTGGACCCGGCAGGTTCCAAGGGGAAGCGGTCGGACGCCACCGGCATCATCGCTGCGGGCGCGTACAACGTGGACGAGAACGGGAACCCGCTGCGCTCGCCGCTCTACTCCGTGCTCGCGGACGGGACCATCAAGGGCTCGCCGTCCGAGTGGGCCGCTCAGGTGTTCAAGGTGGCCCGGCACGTGCGGGCGCACCGGATCATTGCGGAGAAGAACTTCGGCGGCGACATGGTCAAGCAAGTGCTGGAGGACTACGCGGCGCTGCACCCGGACACCACGTGCGACGAGAACGGCGAGGCGTTCGTGATCAAGGTCGAGCACGCCAGCCAGTCCAAGGAGGTGCGCGCCGAGGGCACGGTCAACAAGTACGAGCAGGGGCGCGTCACGCACATCACCTCCCGGAGCAAGTACGGAGACCTCGCACCCTTGGAGAAGGAGCAGGTTACGTGGATTCCCAAGAAGTTCGGCGGGCGCTCGCCCTCC
Organism: Nocardioides sp.; assembly: GCA_045627505.1. GTDB lineage: Bacteria > Actinomycetota > Actinomycetes > Propionibacteriales > Nocardioidaceae > Nocardioides. The sequence goes on along the minus strand of JAZQNT010000642.1, from coordinate 5,735 downwards.
CCGAACCGGGTGGACGCCACGGTCTGGGCCATCCGCGCGCTCGACAAGGGCGTGAGGTTCCGGACGTCGATGTCCAACCCCAACGACGTCCGGAAGATGCTCAAGAAGCGCGGCGGCCCGGGGGGTCTCCCGGGGGCTGCGTGATAGCGTGACACGCATGTTGAACTCTCGCGACTTTGGCGTGGCCATCTCGACCACCGGCGACCCACACCGGATGAAGTTTCTAGAAACATCTGCTCGGAACTGGCGCGCTGCGCTCGGCCCCGACGCCCCGCTCGTGATCACCGTGGACGGGGACGAGGCCGCAGCGCAGCGCGTGGCGGACGCGGTGTGGAAGTACGGCACCGTCCTCCGGGTGGGTCAGCCGGGGCCGGACTGGACGAGCCCGTTCGGGGTGCGTGAGGGTCGGCTCGGCGTCGCGGTGAACAAGAACACCGGCATCGAGGCACTCATGCGCGTGGTCGGTGTGGGTCTGTTCCTCAGCGACGACGACACCAGCCCACTCTCCCCCGAGGCGCTGGAACTCCACACCCGCACCCCGGACCGGCACACGATGGTCTGCTGGGGCCTGAGCCGCTTGGTCCCGAACGTGCTGGACGACGACATGGCGTACTGGCGCTGGCCCCGGGGCGCAATGCTCTACATCCCTCGCCGGGCCATCGTCGAGGTCGGGGGCTTCCGGGAGGCGTTCGGGCCGGGTGGGCACGAGCACGTGGAGTTCTCCCGCCGCGCTGGCATGCGGACCAACATGTTCGCCAGCCCGGAGGAGTACGCAGACCGGCGCGGGCAGGGTGCGGGGACCTACTGGCACGCGGAGGACCGGCCCCAGCGGGGTGAGGGGCTCGCGGCCCTCGGTGAGCGCCGTGCTGCGCACACGTCCGTCCGCCGCCGAGGGGGCGACTGGGACCGGATCGGTCGGGTCATGGCAACCGCCCGGGGTGGCTTCGTGTCGTACAAGGCGGAGGACAACGGTAGGCTGCGCCCTACGGCGTTCCTGCCGGGTGACTCGACAGACGTTGGAGGAGACAACTGATGGACCCCTCGTACATGATCGCGCTCGCGGTCGTTACCATCGTGAGTGCTGCGCGACTTACGCGCCTCGCGCTCATCGACGACTTCCCGCCCATCCTCTGGCTGCGGAACAAGTACATCCGCAAGACCGAGGGCAGCAAGTGGCAGGAGATCGCCTACTGCGAGTTCTGCATGGCGCTCTGGATGGCCTCGGTCCTCGTGGTCTGGGCCGACCTCGCGGGGATGTTCGACGGGGCCACCGCGTGGGGCACCTCCGGTGAACTCGCGGAGCCCATCTGGTGGCTGTTCAACGGCGCGATGTCGGCGGGCTACCTCGCCGCGATGCTCGTGCTCCGCGACGGTGACGACGGGCAGGCCAAGTAATGGCGCGCGCGAAGCGCCCCGCGGCCATCGTCGCGTCCGCGCAGGTCTTCTCCTCGGGGAAGGACGCCGCGTCGTCGCGCAAGGCCGGAGGGAAGCGGGGCTCCATCGCCAAGCGGTGGCAGGTCGACGCCTACAACTACTACAACACCATCGGCGAGGCTCGCTACGCCGCCAACCTGTTCGCCGCGCTGGCGGGCCGGGCGGAGTTCGGCATCTCCGAGCCGCAGGCGCTGGGTACGCGAGCCCAGTGGATCAACGAGGGGCCCGAGGTCGCCATCCTCGGTGAACTGGCGGCTGACACCCGTGAGCGGTCTGACCTCGTGCGGAAGTACATGCTCCACCGCACCATCGCAGGCGAGTGCTACCTGATCGCACGCCCGCGAGTGGACGACGACCCGCCCGGTCGGACCATCATCTGGGAGATCGTCGGCGTCACGGAACTCCGCAAGAACGGGAACACGTGGGAGGTCCGGGTCAGCGGCAACGAGTACATCCCCCTCGACGAGGACCTGCCGGTCATCCGGTTCTGGGTTGCCGACCCCGCCACCCGCGACGAGGCATCGTCCCCGTTCCGGGCGATGGAGCAGACCCTCAAGGAGATCCACTCCCTCACCATCAGCATCATCACGCAGGTGCGCTCCCGGCTCAAGTCGGCGGGCATCTTGTTCATGCCGGACAACCTCGTGTACCCGCCCCCGCCCGCTGACGCGGTGGAGGGTGGCGCGGAGGCCATCGCGGAGATGAACGACGCCCAGCGGCTCGCCATCAGCCTCGCGAACACGTCGATGGAGATCCTTGACGACGACGAGGTCGCCTTCCCGGCGATCATCATGGGTGACCCCGAGGCGCTCAAGTCGATCGGCCAGGACAAGTTGATCCAGTTCTGGTCGGCGGTCGACGACAAGATGATGATCATGCGGTCGGACGGCGTGCGTCGGTTCGCCCTTGGCATGGACCTCCCGCCCGAGCAGGTGCTCGGTTCGTCGGGTCTCGCGGTCACGGGCGCTGGCGGCTCGGCTGGGTCGGTCAACCACTGGGGCGTCTGGGCCAACGAGGAGCAGACCATCTCTGCCCACGTGGAGCCCGCGCTGGACGACTTCACTGGCGTGCTCACCTCGGCGTTCCTCCGGGCCGCCATCGAGGGCACGGACAAGGTCGTCGCGTACGACACGTCCTCGCTGCGCCTGCGGCAGGACCGGTCCAAGGAGGCGCTCGAACTCTGGGACCGCGGACTGCTGTCCGGGGCCGTCGCCGTCCGCGAGAACGGGTTTGATCCCGAGTTCGACATGATGGACGAGGAGGAGTTCCGGCGCTGGGTGCTGGTCCGGCTCACGGGTGCGTCCCCGACCCCGGAGATGATGGTGGAGGCCCTGAACCTGCTCAGCATCGCGTTCCCCCGAGTGGTGGGCGAGGTCGTGGGCGGCAGCGAGGCCAAGGCGCTCCCGGGGCGTAGCGAGCCGCGCAGCCTCGACAGCCACACCTATCAGGGCCCCCCTCGTGGGGACCACAACCACAAGCCTGCGGCCTACGGCCTGCGGAGCGGAGCAGCAGCATGAGTGAGGTTCTGGAGGCGGACTACGAGGGTGTGACCCACGCCGGGCTCGCCCTCGTCCGCGACGGTGCGCTGTTCCTCGCACAGCGGGCGCTCGACGAGAGCGACGACCCCGAGGTCCGGGAGACGTGGGAGTTCCCCGGAGGCGGGCTGGAGGACGGCGAGGACCCGCAGGCCGGGGCCTTCCGGGAGTTCGAGGAGGAAGTCGGCCCGCTGGGGGAGTGCGAGGTCGTCCACGGCTGGCGATCCGGGAACTACCAAGGGTTCGTGGCCGAGGCATCCACTCCCCCGGAGGTGGGCGAGTTCACCCCGAACGAGGAGGTTCAGGCGGTTGGCTGGTTCACGCCAGAGGAAGCGGATAGGCTCCCCCTGCGCCCCGAAGTGGCGGCGCTGGACCTCGCGGACCTTGCGTCCCGAGATGTTTCTAGAAACATGGAGGCTTCGGTGAGTACTGAGGATCTGGACGACGAGCCGGAGTTCGAGGCGAGGGACTTCGACGTCCCCCTCATCCCGATCCACGGCGTGCTCGCCCCGGAGGGCATCGCGAGTGGGGACGGACGGGGCTTCTTGGAGAACGCCCTGACCGCACGCCCCCTGCCGCACCCACTCGGGTGGCAGAAGGTGCTCAAGAGCGGGCACGAGGGCTCCGTCACGACGGGCTCCATCGAGCGACTCATGCGCAAGGACGGCCTCGTCCACTTCGAGGGATGGCTGCTGGACACCCCGGAGGCGGACGAACTGGCGCAGTTGATCGCGCACTTCGGTCGGTACGGCCTCTCACTCGACGGGGACAAGACCTCGTTCGTGGACGACGACGACGACGACGCCGCCACCGACGAGAATGGCGTGGTCTGGTTCGACGGCACGCGGGTGGCGGGCGCTACGGCGTGCTCCGTCCCGGCGTTCCCGGAGGCGTACATCGCGCTCGGCCCGCACCCGGACATGCCCGCGGAGGACGACGCGGAGACGATGGCCCCCTCGGCGGGCTCGGTCGCGTTCCGTCGCGGTGCGGGGTGGGTCACCAACCCCAAGGAGACCAGCCGCCTGCACCGGTACTGGACGGAGAAGGGCCAGCCCGGCTACGCGAAGGTGCGCTGGGGCACGCCCGGCGACTTCCGCCGAGCCAAGGCGCTCATCGGGGAGAAGATCGCCAAGAACTCCCCGGACAAGATGAGGTTCCTGAACCAGATCATCGCGCAGTGGCACTTCGACGCGCTCGGGTACTGGCCCGGTGAACTCGACAAGCCGGGCAACAAGACCTCGGCGCAGGCCAAGGCCGAGCGGGCGCTCACGTCGGACGGCATGGTGGAGGCACTGCACGACGCCTCTGCTGCGCTGAACGAGAACCTCGCGGACACTGACTGGTCCCCGGTCCTCACGGCCAGCGTGGGCGGGGAGCGCGTCCTACCCCCCGCTGCGTACTTCGACCGGCACCCGGAGGGCGGTCCGCTCACCATCGAGGCCCCGGACGAGAACGGCTTCCGCCGCGTCTTCGGGTACGTCGGAGAGTGGGGCGTCTGCCACCTCGGGTTCGACGACCAGTGCGTGCTCCTGCCCAAGGACCCCACGGGCGGGTACGAGGACTACCGCCTCGGGCAGGTGGAGACGGACGCGGGCCACATCAACACTGGCCTCATCACCTACGCGGTGAGCCACCGAGGAGCCCGTCGCATCCTGTCGGAGTCCGCCCAGCAGGCGCACTACGACGACGTCAAGAGCGCGTGGGCCGCCGTGGTCACGGGCGAGGACGAGCGGGGCGTGTGGTTCTCCGGAGTCGTGCTCCCTTCGGTGCCGGAGGAAGACCTCACGCTCATTCAGGCGGCGGGTCAGGTCTCGGGTGAGTGGAAGCGCGAGGCGCTCCGCTCGCTGCTGGCCGTCAACGTCCCGGGCTTCCCGGTGCGCCGGTCCAGCGCCACGATCGACGAGGGCGGGGAGGTCGAGTCGCTGGTCGCCTCGGTCGGTGGCAAGGTCGCCGACGCCCCCTGCTCGGAGGAGCCCGCGGAGACCGGGGACGGGGACTTCGTCCGCGACCTCGCGCGGGAGGTCCGGGCCCAGATGGAGGCCGACGACGCGATGGCGGCCAACCTCAAGGCCGCCGAGGCGTCGTTCGCCCGGTCGATGGTCGCCTCGGTTGAGGGGGTTTTCTGATGGCCCGCCCCTGTAACTGCGGGGCCAAGGGGCAGTTGTTCACGTGGACTTCAACGGACGGGAAGCAGTCTGTCCAGTTCACCAAGGAGCAACTCGCGAAGGCCCGGAAGATGAGGCAGGGCGGCGACTACGAGCCCAAGATCGCGTTCCCCAACGGCTGAGAGATGTTTCTAGAAACACGAGTGTGGTACTTTTCGGTCCGTAGGTGACCGAGGTGCCGTCACTCGCATCAAGTCCCGAAAGACACCACAGAAAAGCCTGCTAGGAAGGGCGAACCAAAAATGAGCAAGTACGACGACATCTCGACCGAGACCCTCGAAGCCTCCATCAAGGAGAAGCGTGAGCGCGGGGTTTCCCTCGTCGCCTCCGCCAAGGGTCCGGAAGCCACCGTGGCTGACGCACAGGCCGCCATCGCTCTCGCCGCTGAGGTGGAGGAGGACGAGGCGGAACTCCGCCGCCGAAAGGACGAGGAGGAGAAGGTCGCCGAGCAGTTCGCTGCCGCCGAGGCCGCGTTCTCCGCCGAGACGCCCGCCGAGACGCCCGCCGAGACGCCCGCCGCTGAGGACCCTGCCGCTGAGGAGGAGGAGGAGCCTGCCGCAGCGGAGGAGCCCGCCGAGGAGCCCGCCGAGGCCAGCGTCAC
>JAZQNT010000641.1:0-7032 GCA_045627505.1 Nocardioides sp. | reverse complement strand
CCCTGGGCCTGACCGGCCTGGACGCGATGTCGTCCCACGGGCGGCTGCTCGCCCAGGGCGAGACCGAGCTGGCCCTGGACGCGTTGGACGTGCTCATGCCGGCACCGGTGGACCACGTGCTGATCCAGGCCGACCTGACCGCTGTCGCGCCCGGGCCGCTCGAGGCCCCGCTGGCCGGCACCATGCACCTGCTCGCCGACGTCGAGTCCCGCGGGGGGGCCACCGTGTACCGGTTCACCCCGGCCTCGGTGCGGCGCGCGCTGGACGCCGGCTGGACGGCTGCCGAGGTGCACGACTTCCTGGCCTCCACCTCCCGCACCCCGGTGCCGCAACCGCTGAGCTACCTGGTGGACGACGTGGTGCGCACCTTCGGCGCCCTGCGCGTGGGGCACGCCGAGGCGTTCCTGCGCTCCGACGACGAAGGCGCGCTCACCGAGCTGCTGCACCATCCCCAGGCCGCCACGCTGGAGCTGCGCCGGATCGCCCCCACGGTGCTGATCTCCACGCTGCCGGCGGACCTGTTGCTGCCCCGGTTGCGCGAGATGGGCCACGCCCCGGTGCTGGAGGCGGCCGACGGCACGGTGCGCGTCGCCCGCCCCGACCTCCAGCGGGCGCGCACCCCCAAGGCCGCACCGTCCGCCGCGATGTTGGAGGCCCGCGAGGCGGCCCGCGTGCAGTCGGTGGTCGCGGCGGTCCGCACCGGGGACCGGGTCGCGGCCAGCACCCCGAACCGACCGGCGTCGGCCACCACCCCCACCGACGCCCTGAACGCGCTGCGCGAGGCGATCGAGGCCCGCGCCACCGTCCTCGTCGGCTACGTCGACAACCACGGCACCCGGACCGAGCGGATCATCGACCCGTTGCGGCTCGAGGGCGGCCAACTCACCGCCTACGACCACCGCACCGAGGACCGCAAGGTGTTCGCGGTGCACCGGATCACCCGGGTGGCTCCTGCCACCGTCGGCTGAGCACCCGGCTGAGCGGACACCTGCTGCGGACGTCATGGGAACCGTGGGTCTGCGCCCCCACTTGCCATGACGTCCGGCGAAGAGGTCGGGTTCGGCGATCAGGGTCGGGTTCGGCGATCAGGGTCGGGACATGGGGCGTCCCCGTAGGATCGTCGGGTGAACGACGGCCCCCTGATCGTCCAGTCGGACAAGACCCTGCTGCTCGAGATCGACCACGAGCAGGCGCAGGAGTGCCGACGCGCCATCGCTCCGTTCGCCGAGCTCGAGCGTTCGCCCGAGCACGTGCACACCTACCGGCTCACTCCGCTCGGCCTGTGGAACGCCCGCGCCGCGGGGCACGACGCCGAGCAGGTGGTCGACACCCTGCTCACCTACTCGCGCTACGCGGTGCCGCACTCGTTGCTCGTCGACGTGGCCGAGACGATGGACCGCTACGGCCGACTCCGGCTGGAGAAGCACCCGGTGCACGGCCTGGTCATGTCCACCACCGACCGGCCGGTGCTGGAGGAGGTGATGCGCGCCAAGCGGATCAAGGGCATGCTCGGCGAGCGGATCGATCCCGACAGCGTCGCGGTCCACCCCTCCGAGCGCGGCAACCTCAAGCAGGCGCTGCTCAAGCTCGGCTGGCCGGCGGAGGACTGGGCCGGCTACGTCGACGGCGAGGCCCACCCGATCGAGCTCGCCGAGGACGGCTGGGCCCTGCGCGACTACCAGCGCGACGCCGCCGAGGCGTTCTGGCACGGCGGCTCCGGTGTCGTCGTGCTCCCCTGTGGCGCCGGCAAGACGATCGTCGGTGCCGCGTCCATGGCGCACGCCCGGGCCACCACGCTCATCCTGGTCACCAACACCGTCTCCGCCCGGCAGTGGAAGGACGAGCTGCTCAAGCGCACCTCACTGCGCGAGGACGAGATCGGCGAGTACTCCGGCGCACTGAAGGAGATCCGTCCCGTCACCATCGCGACCTACCAGGTGCTGACAATGCGTCGCAAGGGCGTCTACCCGCACCTCGAGCTGCTCGACGCCCGCGACTGGGGCCTGATCATCTACGACGAGGTGCACCTGCTGCCCGCGCCGATCTTCCGGATGACCGCCGACCTGCAGGCGCGACGCCGGATCGGCCTGACCGCCACCCTGGTCCGCGAGGACGGCCGGGAGGGGGACGTGTTCTCCCTCATCGGACCCAAGCGCTACGACGCCCCGTGGAAGGACATCGAGGCCCAGGGCTGGATCGCTCCCGCCGACTGCGTCGAGGTGCGTGTCGGCCTGGACGACTCCGAACGTCTGGCGTACGCCACCGCCGAGCCCGAGGACAAGTACCGGCTGGCCGCCTGCTCCCCGCGCAAGCTCGAGGTGGTGCAGAAGATCGTGGCCTCGCACCCCGACCAGCCGACCCTGGTGATCGGGCAGTACATCGACCAGCTCGACGAGCTGGCCGCGACTCTGGGCGCCCCGGTGATCAAGGGCGAGACCTCGGTGAAGGAGCGCCAGCGCCTCTTCGAGGCCTTCCGCTCCGGCGAGATCACCCTCCTGGTGGTCTCGAAGGTCGCCAACTTCTCCATCGACCTGCCCTCGGCCGAAGTGGCGATCCAGGTCTCCGGATCCTTCGGCTCACGCCAGGAGGAGGCCCAGCGCCTGGTCCGACTGCTGCGCCCCAAGGCGGAGGGCAAGAGCGCGCACTTCTACACGCTGGTCGCGCGCGACACCGTGGATGCCGAGTTCGCCGCCAACCGTCAGCGCTTCCTGGCCGAGCAGGGGTACGCCTACCGGATCGTCGACGCCGCGGACGTGTGACGCGGCCCTCGGGTCCGGCCGGGCCGGCCGCGGCTCAGGACCAGTCGCCGAGCTGGACGTAGAGGGTGTAGCGGTCCGAGCGGTACACCGAGCGCGACACCTCGACCACCCGGTCGCCGGCCAGCGCGCGGCGCGAGGCGCGGAGCACCGGAAGCGCGGTGTCCATCTCGAGCAGCGCCTGCTCCTCGGCGGTCGGCAGGTCTGCCTGCAGGGTGTCCTCGGCCCAGGAGGGCCGGATCCCGCGGTAGGTGAGCTCCTCGTAGAGGCTGTCGGGCATCGAGGAGTCCAGGAAACCGGTGAGCAACGCGTCGTCGAGGTAGACGTCCTGGACGCAGATCGCCTGTCCACCGGCACGGCGCAGCCGCCTCCAGTGGATCACCGGGTTGCCGGTCGGGATCTCGAGTGCGCGTGACACCCCGGGACCGGCCTGCTCGACGCGGGCCAGCACGGTCTGCGACTGCGCCACCCGGCCCCGCCTGGCCAGGGTCTCGGAGAACGAGGCCACCTGCACCATCCGGGTCCGGGGGTGCGCCACGAACGTCCCGCGCCCGGGGACCCGCTCGAGGAGCCCTTCGACGACGAGGGCGTCCAGCGCCTGCCGCACGGTCATCCGCGCCACGCCGAACTGGGCCACCAGCTCACGCTCCGAGGGGGCGGAGCTCCCGGGCTCGGCATCCTTCAGCAGCTCGCGGACGTGCTCGCGTACGAGCACGTGCTTGAGTTCCCTGGTCTCCGGCATCCCCACGCCGGGAAGCGTATGGGCCCGGCGCCGACGCTCGCAGAGGTTTGCCCACATCGAGCCCGCTCAGTCCGTGGAGATGGCGTCCAGCACGTCCAGTCGAGAGGCCCGACGAGCCGGCAGCACCGCAGCCAGGACGCCGACCACCAGGGAGACCACGACGAACACGCCCAGCTGCTCCCACGGGACGCTCACCACCTCGAGCCCCTCGTCGCGCAACGCCCGCATCAGGACCACGCCGAAGCCGATGCCCAGGCACACGCCCAGCGACGCCCCGAGGGCGGCGATCACCACCGACTCGACGGTCACCATGCGCCGCGTCTGCCTCCGGGAGAGGCCGATCGCACGCAGCAGGCCGATCTCACGGGTGCGCTCCACCACCGAGAGGGCCAACGTGTTGACGATGCCGAGCACCGCGATCAGCAGCGCCAGTCCGAGCAGGGCGAAGATCATGGTCACCATCCGGTCGATCGGCTCCCGCTGCTCGGCCGCGTACGCGGCCTGGTCCTTGACGGTGACCGTGGGCAGGTCGGACACCACCGACTGCACGGCGCTCTGCAGCGGCGTCCCCGGCTCGTCCACGTCCACCACGAGCAGGCTGTCACGTGCCGGGATGCCCACCCCGGTGAGCGTGTCGGGTGTGGTGACCACCCCGAAGGTGAGCACCGCGTTGTCCTCGAAGATCCCGACCACCCTCACCTCGGTGCGCCGGCCGTCGAACGTCAGGTCCCACGGATCACCCACGGACAGGTCGGAGTCCTCGGCGCGGGTGCGGGAGACCAGCACCGTGCCCCGGTCGAGGGCGCCGACCCTGCCCTCGAGCAGGGTGACGTCGAGCAGGCCGGTGAGGTCGGCGGGGTCCACCGCCACCACCCCCACCGGGGCGCCGTCGTTCTCGGCGAAGGCCCACCGCTGGGCCACGACGTCGGCGACGCCGTCGATCCGGGCGATCCTGGCGGCCACCTTGGTGGAGAACGGCTGCCCGACGGCGTTGGAGACCACGTAGTCACCGCGGAAGTTCTCCTCCAAGGCCTGGTCCACGCTGGCCTTGGCCGAGTCGCCCAGGATCGCCATCGTGCAGGCCAGGGCGAGGCCGATCATCAGGGCCGAGGCGGTGGCGGTGGTGCGTCGGGGGTTGCGCAGCGAGTTCTGCCCCGCGAGGCGCCCGACCATGCCGAACAACCGCCCGAAGAACTCCCGGGCCAGCAGCAGGAACGGCCGGCTCAGCACCGGAGCAGCCGCCGCCACCCCGAGCAGCACGGCCAGTACCCCGGCCCCCAGGTACCAGCCGGCGTTGCCCCGCTCCCCCGAGCCCAGGAACAGCAGCACCAGCCCGAGCGCCACCAGCCCCAGGCCGGCGCCGAAACGGGTGCGCATCGAGCTCTCCGGGAGCGCGACGTCATCGCGCATCGCCTGCACCGGCGCGATCCGTGCCGAACGCCGGGCCGGGGTCCAGGCCGCGGCCATCGTCACCCCGACGCCCACCAGGAAGGAGACCACGAAGGTGCGCGGTCGCAGCACCATCGGCTGCCCCGAGAGATCGAGCCCGAAGGTGGCGAAGAGCGCCCGGATCGCCATCGCCATCGCGATGCCCAGGAGGAAACCCAGCACGCTGCCGACCAGTCCCAGGACGAAGGCCTCCAGCTGCACCGAGACGGTGACCTGACGACGCGAGGCGCCCAGCGCCCGCAGCAGCGCCAACTCGCGGCTGCGCTGGGCCAGCAGGATCGAGAACGTGTTGACGATCAGGAAGGCACCGACCACCAGCGAGATACCGGCGAAGATCAGCAGGAACGTGGTGAGGAACGAGAGCGCGTTCAGCAGCTGCGACGCCGACTCCTCGGCGGCGTCGTCGCCGGTGCGCGCCTGCAGCCCCGGTGGCAGTGCCGCGCTCACTGTGTCGCGCAGCTGCTCCTGCGACACCCCGGGCTCAGCGGTCACCCACAGTGAGGTGAACCGGTCGCGCCCGTCCATGAACAGGTCCTGCGCGGTGGCGGTGTCGAAGGCCACCCAGGTGGCGCCGCTGAACGACCCGCCCTCGGCGAAGTCGGCGATGCCCACCACCCTCACCTCGAGCACCTCGGCCACGGTGCTGGTGACCAGCCGGACCTCCGACCCCACCCCGTGACCGGCCCGTCGGGCGGTGGAGGCGTCCATCACCACCTCGTCGCGTCCGGCGGGCTCCCGCCCCTGCACCACCTGCAGCCCCACGATGCCGTGGCCCGCGGGGGCGCCGGTCCAGTTGCTGGCCAGGGCGGTGCCCACGGTGCCCAGCACCTTGCCCTGCGCGTCCACCACGAAGACGGCCGTGTCCAGGACGTTCCCGTCCACCCGGGCCACGCCGGGCAGGCCGGCCAGGTCCTTGACCAGGGAGCCGGGCAACGAGCGGGCGGCCAGGCCGTCACCGTCCCCGGACCTGCCTCCCGGTCCCCCGGCAGGCATCGCCACCCGTTCGGCAGGTTCCACCACGACGTCACCCACGCTGGAGGCGAACAGGGAGGTGAAGCTGCGGTTGAGGGTGTCGGTGAACACCAGGGTCCCGGCCACGAAGGCGACGCCGAGGACCACCGCGAAGGTGCTCATGAACAGCCGCACCTTGCGGCCCAGCAGGCTTTTCAGCGCGGCGCGGTACATCGCGGCACTCAGCCCCCTGCGCCGCGGGCGGGCGGTGCTGCCATGGCCGCCATGACGCCGAGCACCCGCTCGCGCGTGGGCTGACGGATCTCCTCCACCACCCGTCCGTCGGCGAGGAAGACGACCCGGTCGGTCCAGGCCGCGGCCACCGCGTCATGGGTCACCATGACGACCGTCTGGCCGTGCTCGTCGACGCTGCGCCGAAGCAGTCCGAGTACCTCGGCCCCGGAGCGGGAGTCGAGGTTGCCGGTGGGCTCGTCGGCGAAGACGATCCGGGGACGCGAGACCAGCGCCCGAGCCACTGCGACCCGCTGTTGCTGCCCCCCGGAGAGCTGGTTGGGCTTGTGGTCGAGCCGGTCTCCCAGACCGACGGTGGAGATCACCGCGGAGAACCACCGCCGGTCCACCTTGCGCCCGGAGATGGAGATCGGCAGCAGGATGTTCTCCTGCGCGGTCAGGGTGGGCACCAGGTTGTAGGACTGGAAGACGAAGCCGATCTCGTCGCGCCGCAACTTCGTCAGCCCGTCGTCGCCCAACCGGGTGATCTCGGAGTTGCCGATCCACACCTCGCCGGAGTCCGCGGTGTCCAGAGCCGCGCAGCAGTGCATCAGGGTGGACTTCCCCGAGCCGCTCGGTCCCATCACGGCGGTGAACTCGCCGCTCTCGATGTCGAGGCTGATCCCGTCCAGGGCTCGCACCACGGACGCCCCGCTGCCGTAGGTCTTGGTCAGGTCGCGGATGCGGGCAGCGGGCGGCCCCGGATCGGGGAGGGTCTCGTCGCCCGCTCCGCGGGGAGGTGTCCCGTCGCCCGATCCGCGGGGAGGTGTCCCGTCGCCCGACCCGTGGGGAGGTGGCGCTGCGTGCCGTCCTGCCGCCATCGGCCCCCCTCTCGTGCGCCCT
>JAZQNT010000640.1:0-4455 GCA_045627505.1 Nocardioides sp. | reverse complement strand
GCGAGGCGTTCAACGACACGCTGCTGCCGGCGGTCTCCTGCTACCAGGGGCTCGACTACGTTCACATGGACGGGAGGTGGGCGGTCGAGAACCGGTTCGTGAAGGGCGTCGGCTGCGACATGTATCCCGAGCTCACGTGCTACACGTTCCCCGAGCTCATCACCTGCGACCGCACGACGAATCCGTTCTGCACGCGCTCGCGCGCCAACGGCTGCGCGGCCACGAATCTCCGCGTCGACCTGGAGGTGCGCTATCCGGGCGACCGCTGGTACGTCGAGAAGGGCGAGAAGCCGTCCGACTGGGAGTACGGTCGCGTCTACTCCAAGACCGAGGGCGTCGCGTACATGGCGGAGGGGACGCACTGGAAGGTCGACCGGGACTACCTGAAGTGCGTGGGCGATTTCCGCCGCCGGTACCGTGAGATCCTCCTGCGCGGCACGTTCAAGGCGGACGAGGGCTTTACGCTCTCCGGCGACGGGGACCTCGTCGCGAACCGGTGGACGGGCACGAACGGCGAGGAGGGCATCCTCGTCTGGAACGCGTCCGACAGGCCGACGGACGTGAAGGTCGCGTTCGGCCGGCCGCTCGTCGCCTGCGCCGAGCCCGAGCGCGGCGAGGGCGCGCCCCGGGGTGTGTCGGGCGTCCCAGTCAGCGCCCGAGGACAGCGACCTCGTCGTTCGCGGAGCGGGCGGCGTCGGCCAGCGCAACCGGGGAGGGCCCGGCGGCCAGGACGCCCCTGCTGGTGCTGGGCAGCACGTTCCGCGCGGCGGCACCGAAGATGCGCGCCATGTCCTCGACGGTGCCTCCCTGGGCGCCGTAGCCGGGCACCAGCAGCGGTCCGTTGACCTCCAGGGAGGTGCCCGGGTCGGCGATGGTGGCACCCACGACCGCTCCGAAGCTCCCGAGCGGCGAGCCGTCGGCGTTGAGCTCGCGCAGCTCCTGCAGGACCGACGCGGCCACGGTGTCGCCGGAGGCGGTCACCGAGCGCTGGACGGAGGCGCCCTCGGGGTTCGAGGTCAGGGCGAGCACGAAGACGCCGGCCCCGTGGGCCTGCGCGGTCCTCACCATCGGGTCGAGCGACCCGAAGCCCAGGTAGGGGCTGGCGGTGATCGCGTCGGAGAAGAGCGGCGAGCGCGGGTCGAGGTAGGCGTCGGCGTAGGCCTGGGAGGTGGAGCCGATGTCGCCACGCTTCACGTCGAGGCACACCAGTGCGCCGGCCTCGCGGGCGGTGGCGATGACCCGCTCGAGCACAGCCACCCCCCGGGAGCCGAACCGTTCGAAGAACGCGCTCTGCGGCTTGACCACGGAGACGTGCGGAGCGATCGCCTCGGTGGCGGTCATCGCGAACCGCTCCATGCTGGCCAGGTCGTCCTCCAGCCCCCAGGCCTTGAGCAGGGAGGCGTGCGGGTCGATGCCCACGCAGACCCGGCCACGCTCGGCGACGGCCCGGTGCAGGCGGGCGCCGAACGGTTCGGGGGTGGTCTCGGGGTTCTGGCTCACGGTGTCTCCCGGTTCGTGTGGTGCGGGGTGGGACGTGTCGGACGTGGAACGAGGGAGGCGATCGCTCGCCTCCCTCGTCCGGTGCTCACGGGCCTCAGCGACCAGCCAGGCCGCGGACGATGGTGCGGGGCCAGAGCGGGCCCTCGTAGATGAACGCGGTGTAGCCCTGGAGCAGGTCGGCACCGGCATCCAGGCGTGCGCGGGCGTCCTCGGGCGTGGTGACTCCCCCGACGCCGATCAGTGTGAGGTCGGCGCCGACGCGTCCGCGCAGCATCCGCATCACCTCGACCGAGCGCTGGGTGAGCGGACGACCCGACAGGCCACCGGCCCCGATCTCGGCCACCTTGACCGGGTCGGAGTTCAGTCCCTCGCGCGAGATGGTGGTGTTGGTGGCGATGATGCCGTCCAACCCGATGGCCAGGGCCATGTCGGCCACGGCCAGCACGTCCTCGTCACTCAGGTCGGGGGCGATCTTGACCAGCAGCGGCACGCGGGAGCTCCGCGCCGCGGTGACCTCGTCGGCCTTGCGACGCACTGCCTCCAGCAGGGGCTGGAGCTTCTCCACCGCCTGCAGGTCGCGCAGGCCGGGCGTGTTCGGCGAGGAGACGTTGACGACCAGGTAGTCGGCGTGCGGGGCGAGGAGCCGGGTCGACTTCTCGTAGTCCGCGATCGCGTCCTCCTCGGCCACCACCTTGGTCTTGCCGATGTTCACGCCGAGCACCACGTCGGAGGCCTTGCCGGACGCCGAACGCGCGGCGAGTCGACGGGAGACCGCCTCCGCGCCGTCGTTGTTGAAGCCCATCCGGTTGACGATCGCGCGGTCCGCGGTGAGGCGGAACAGGCGCGGCGTGGGGTTGCCCGGCTGGGGCTCACCGGTGACGGTGCCGATCTCCACGTGGCCGAAGCCCAGCCCGGCCAGGGCGTCGATGCCGACGGCGTTCTTGTCGAAGCCGGCGGCCAGTCCCAGCACGTGCGGGAACCGGATGCCCATGGCCTCCACCGGGGTGCCGAGCTTCGCGGCCGGGGCGCCGACCACCTGCTCGGTGAGCGGGCGGGCGGCACGGATGGCTGCGAACGCCTTGTGGTGGATCCACTCGGGGTCGGTACGGGTGAAGACCTTCTCGAAGAGCTGGCCGTAGGCCTTGCCGGCCACTCCGCCGTCGGACGCGGTCGTCACCGGGCAGCGCCGGTGATCGCAGCCCACTCCTGGAGGGAGCGGACGCCGATCCCGCCGTTGCGCAGGGCCGCGATGCCCTGGACCGCGGCGGCCGCACCCTGCACCGTGGTGATGCAGGGGGTGCCGGTGAGCACGGCGGCCGCCCGGATCTCGTACCCGTCGTGGCGCGCACCGGTGGCGGAGCCGTTCGGGGTGTTGACGATCAGGTCGACCTCGCCGTCCTGGATCATGCCGACGATGGTCTTCTCCCCGTCCGGGCCGACGCCCGAGGAGTGCTTGCGCACCACGGTGGAGGTGATGCCGTTGCGGCGCAGGACCTCGGCGGTGCCCTCGGTGGCCAGCAGCTCGAAGCCGTAGTCGGCCAGGACCCGGGCCGGGAAGATCATCGTGCGCTTGTCGCGGTTGGCGATCGAGATGAAGACCTTGCCCTCGGTGGGCAGCGGACCGAACGAACCGGCCTGGGCCTTGGCGAACGCGGTGCCGAAGTCGGCGTCGAAGCCCATGACCTCACCGGTCGACTTCATCTCCGGTCCGAGCACGGTGTCGACGAACTGACCCTCGTGGGTGCGGAAGCGGTTGAACGGGAGGACCGCCTCCTTGACCGCGATCGGGGCGTCCGCCGGCAGCAGGCCGCCGTCGCCGGTGGCCGGGAGCAGGCCCTCGGCGCGCAGCTCGGCGATGGTGGCGCCCCGCATCACCCGCGAGGCAGCCTTGGCCAGCGAGGTGCCGGTGGCCTTGGACACGAACGGGACGGTGCGCGAGGCACGCGGGTTGGCCTCGATCACGTAGAGCACGTCGGCCCCCAGTGCGAACTGGATGTTGATCAGGCCCTGGACGCCGACACCCTTGGCGATCGCCGTGGTGGCGGTTCGGATCCGCTCGATCTCGCTGCGGCCCAGGGTGATCGGCGGCAGGGCGCACGAGGAGTCACCGGAGTGGATACCGGCCTCCTCGATGTGCTCCATCACGCCGCCTAGGAACAGCTCGTTGCCGTCGTACAGGGCGTCGACGTCGATCTCGACGGCGTCGTCGATGAACCGGTCGATCAGCACCGGACGCTCGTCGCTGATCAGCTCGGTGGCGGCCTCGAGGTAGGTCTCCAGCGTCTCGTCGGAGTAGACGATCTGCATGCCGCGACCGCCCAGCACGTAGGACGGGCGGACCAGGACCGGGTAACCGATCTCGTGGGCGATGGCGCGGGCGTCCTCGAAGGAGACGGCGGTGCCGTGCTTCGGGGAGATCAGGCCGGCCTCGTCGAGGATGCGGCCGAAGGCACCCCGCTCCTCGGCCAGGTCGATCGCCTCGGGCGAGGTGCCGACGATCGGCACACCGGCGTCCTGCAGACCCTGGGCCAGGCCCAGTCCGGCACTTTCTCCCTTGAGGTTGAAATATGCGTGGTTTGTCAGGTTCACGACAGTTTTGCTGTCCGTCGTCGCCGTCAGGGTCAGAGTGAGTCTGTTGTCCGGACTCCATTGATACAGCGCTTCGACGTGAAGATTGCCGGGGTAGGAGGCATCTCCATCCGGACTCTCAAGAGTGAATTTGACGGCATCGGCCAGTTGCTCGGCTTTCCAGAGTCTGTTTGCGAAGGACTCTTCATCCGGACCTCCGTGAAGATGGTTCCTGCCGTTGTTCACAGCCAGGGCGTATTCCTTTCCGTCGAGCGTGAACTTTCCGTCGGCGATTCTGTTTGCGTATCTCCCGGGAACTTTCCCCATGCAGGGCCCGTCGCAATAATATGAGTCGGGGGACTAAGTCGGATCGTAGCCATGTCGTTC
>JAZQNT010000639.1:0-7651 GCA_045627505.1 Nocardioides sp. | reverse complement strand
AGGTGCTCGCTGACGACGCGCAGGGCGCCCGGGTAGCGCTCGAACTCCTCGGCCGGGACGGCTCGCAGGCCCCCGACGCCGACCTGCTGGTGGTGGCCAACGGCTCGGCCCGGCGCACCGAGAGGGCGCCGGGGTACCTCGACCCACGGGCCGCCGACTTCGACGCGCACGTGGGTGAGCTCCTCGCCGCCGGTGACCTCCCTGGGCTGGCCGCGCTGGACCTCGACCTGGCCGACGAACTGCTCTGCGCAGGCCTCGGACTCTTCGGATCGCTGGCCGAAGCCGGGCTGGTGGTGCAGGGTGGACACATGAACCGCGCCGAGGACCCCTTCGGCGTCATGTACTGGGTGGTGAGGTGGCAGTGCGCATCCTGATCAGTTCCCACGCCGGCGTCACGCCGGCGACCGAGGTGGACGAAACGACCCTGACTGCGCTCTACGAGGCGGAGACCTCCGGCTCCATCCACCAGGACGGGGTGTGGCTGCGGGCCAACATGGTCAGCACCGCGGACGGGTCGGCTCAGGGGCCGGACGGTCGCAGCGGCACCATCAACAACGCGGCCGACCAGCGGGTCTTCTTCCTGCTGCGCTCCTGGGCCGACGCGATCGTGGTGGGCGCCGGGACGGCCCGGGTGGAGGAGTACGGCGCCGCCGAGGTCCCGCTGGTGGTGGTCTCGCGCTCGGGCAAGGTCCCGGAGAGCCTGCGCGGTCATGCGCCCGGACGCATCCGGATGGCCACCGTCGAGCATGCCGAGCACCTGGCCGAGGCCCGCGACCTCCTCGGGGAGGCGAACGTCTGGACGCTCGGTGCGTACGCGATCGACCGTGGTTCCCTGCGCCGGCGACTCGCTGCCCAGGGGTTCACCCGCGTCGTCTGCGAGGGCGGCCCGCACCTGTTGGAGGCGATGCTGGCGGCCGGCACCGTGGACGAGATCTGCCTGAGCATCGTCCCGCGCCTGGTGGCCGGGGGCTACAAGCGGATCACCGCCGGACCGGACGTGGACGTCGAGCTGGAGCCGACGCTGCTGCTGGAGGAGGGCGGCACCCTGCTGGGGCGCTGGCGGGTGGTCAAGACCGGGCACGGCGTGCCGCTCAGCAACGCCTAGTCCTGCCGGTTCCGCCGGGGCCAGATATTCGGGGCCAGAGAAGCGTCGACTACTTCAGTGTCGACTGCTTCTGGGTCGGCTACTTCAGCGTCGACTACTTGAGGGTCGAGCCCAGGACCGTCGCCCCCGAGTCGAGCAGCAGCAGGGCCGTGGTCAGCGTCCGCTCCTGAGGGAGGAGCACGGTGTGCCGGACCAGCACCAGGCTGCCGGAGGCCGCTGGGACCACCCGCGGCGCACCCTGCTGGCCCGAGACCGTGAGGGAGTGGCCCGCGGACTGCTCGCGCAGGACCTTCGCCCGCACCCGCTCGGTGCGCTGGGGAACCTCCAGGTCGCCTGTCCGTCCCGTCGTCCAGAAGCGGGCGACGGTGTCCGCCGCGGCCTCGGCCCGCGACTCGGTGTCGCCCGGATCGTCCCGGGCGAACGCGGCGGGCCCCGCGCTGGCCAGCGGGCGAGGCGCCTCGGCGTCCATCCGGACCACCGAGACCGCCTTCCACCCACCCCGGAACGAGCGACGTTCCAGCAGCTGGAGGCGCCCGTGCGGCGATGAGCCCTTCTTCGGCGGCAGCTCGACGACCGCCCACAGCGGGTACCCGGTGAGGGAGGGGGAGTGGATCCTGACCGGTGTGGCTGCGCTGACCGCGGCGGCCTGGTCGAGGGTGAGCAGCGGATGCACCGCCGGACCCGTGCTCGACGTCGCGGACGGCAGGGCGCACCCGGACACCGCCAGGGCCAGCAGCAGCCCCAGGACCGGGAGCGTGACCGTGCGCGGCAGCCGCACGTCGGCCTGTCGGGTGGTCCTGGCGTTCCCGGTCACGTCCACGGGCTGGTTCTCCTCGGCGGAGGGAACGGGGGCCCCCTTCGGCCGGTGTGCCGGGGGGCGCTCACGGCGGCGTCGAACCGCGTCCCAGGTGCGGCGCAGGGCCCACCAGAGCATCATGAAGGCGCCCAGTCGCGCCAGGCTCACCTGGGAGTCGTGCAGGTGGTCGACGAAGACCCCGAGGGTGAGCGTCACCCGATCGTCCGGGTCCACCGGTACCGCCACGAAGTCCACCGGTTCGGTCTCGTCGAGGTTCACCTTCAACTCGGCCCGCGTCGGCATCCGGCCGGTGGCGCGCGGGGTGCTGGTGGGATCGGTCAGGCCTCGGACCGGGACGTCGGGGGAGACGTACGCCCACCCGGGGGTCCGGTCCGGGCGCAGCGTCGTCCACGTGCCCGCGGGGGCGCCGATGCCGTTGACCCGCCCGCCGACGTGGGAGCGGGAGACCTCCGAGATCTCGTACCGCTCGCGCTCGCCCAGCAGGTCGTCGGTGTCCACCCGGTGGCTGGCCGCCAGGAAGACCCCACCGGGGGCGGTCACCACCACCCGCATCCCGAGGTTCCGGAAGGCGGTGACCTCCGGATGCGTCACCACCGCGAGGCCAGTTGCGTCCGCCGTCGCGGTGTGGGTGCCGAACTCGATCGTGTCGTCCTCGCCGACCCAGCGGGACACCGTGGTACCGACCACCACGAACAGCAGCCCCACCACCAACCACGGCGTGTACCTGCGCCTGCGCGTCCGCCCCACCGGCTCCCCCTGCCTCTACTGACGGCGAGGCTAGCGAAACCAATGCGCGCTGTCCCTCCCCGACGGGCCGCTTGGCGTATATGATTTCGGCGCGTGATCCCCCCGGTCGTCATGACCGGGTGCACCGGTCCCGGACTTGGGGCGGTGAGGATCGGCCGCGACGATTCCTCGCGGCGTCCTTGCCCTGCCCCGACGTCCGCTGGAGGACCCGTGAAGATCAACGCCCGCACCACCCCCGCCGCGCTGGCGCTCGCCCTCTGCCTGCCGCTCGCAGCCTGTGGGAGCGAGGACGTGCCGAGCGCTGGTGGCGCGTCCGACGGCTACCCGCTGGCCGTCACCAACTGCGGCCACGAGGTGCGGCTGGAGAAGGCGCCCGAGCGCATCGTCACCATCAAGTCCACCTCCACCGAGCTCGCCCTGGCCCTGGGGCTGGGGGACAAGGTGGTCGGCCAGGCGTTCCCCGACGGACCGGTCTGGCACGAGTGGGCCGAGGAGGCCGCGGAGATCCCGGTCCTCGGGGAGAAGGCGCCGAGCCAGGAGGTGGTCCTGGAGACCGAGCCCGACCTGGTCTTCGCCGGCTGGGAGTCGAACCTCGCGGCAGACACCGCGGGGGAGCGGGACGTCCTGGCCAAGCTCGGTGTGGCCTCCTACGTCTCGCCGGCCGCCTGCCAGGGCGCCGGAGCGCCGGGAAAGATGACCTACGAGCTGCTGTTCGAGCAGATCCTCGAGGCCGGCCGGGTGCTCGGTGCCCCGCAGGAGGCCGAGGAGCTCGTCGCCGCGCAGCGCAAGGAGCTGGCCAGCCTCGGCCGGTTCGCCCGGGGCACCACCGCGCTGTGGTGGTCCTCCGGCGTCGACACCCCGTTCGTCGGCGGCGCCGCCGGCGCACCGCAGATGGTGATGGACGCCGTCGGCCTGACCAACGTCGCCGGGAATGTCGACGACACCTGGACCTCGCTCGGGTGGGAGGCGATCGTGGATGCCGACCCGGACGTGATCGTGCTGGTCGACGCCGACTGGAACACCGCGGCGTCGAAGATCAAGCACCTGGAGTCGCACCCGGCCACCGCCCGGATGACCGCAGTGAAGGAGAAGCGCTACCTCACGGTTCCCTTCCCGGCGGGCGAGGCCGGGGTCCGCTCCGTGCGGGCCGCCGCCGACCTGGTCGAGGCCGGGGCGTCCACCCACGGTTTGGCGCAGGAGCAGCGGTGACGTTGGCACCCGAACGCCAGTTGGCCCAGCACCAGCAGGCCCAGCGCCAGTTGGCCCAGCGCCAGCAGGCACAGCGTCAACAAGCCCAGCGCCAGCAGGCGCCGGGCCGTCCGCTCGGGGACCGGTGGTGGTGGCTGTGGCTGCCGGGGCTGGCACTGGTGCTGCTCGTCTCGATGGCCTCCGCGGTGGCCATCGGGCCCGCCGACATCACCGTCAGCGAGGTGTGGAGCGTCGTTGCCGCGAAGCTCGGGCTGGGCAGCAGCGACGTCTCGCCGCTGCGCACCGGGATCGTCTGGGAGTTGCGCCTGCCGCGGGTGCTCACCGCGGCCGCGGTCGGCGCGGGCCTGGCGCTCAGTGGCGCGGTGATGCAGGCGCTGACCCGCAACCCGCTGGCCGACCCCTACCTGCTCGGCCTGTCCTCGGGGGCCAGCACCGGTGCGGTGCTGGTGCTGCTGCTGGGCTTCTCGATGGTGCTGCCGTTGGCGGCGTTCCTGGGCGCGCTGGTCGCGCTGGTGTGCACGCTGGTGCTGGCCCGCAGCCTGGGCGAGATCACCGCGACCCGGGTGGTGCTGGCCGGCCTCGCGGTCTCGTCGTTCGCCGGGTCGCTGACCTCGCTGCTGGTCTTCTGGAACGAGAAGGGCGACTCGTTCCGCGAGGTGCTCAACTGGATCCTGGGTTCCCTGGCCGGTGCCGACTGGGTCGCCGCCGGTCTGGCCTGGGCCGTGGTCGGGCTGGTCGGGGTGCCGCTGGCGCTGCGCGGCCGGGTGCTCGACGCCTTCGCGTTCGGCGACACCGCCGCCGCGGCGCTCGGCGTCGACGTGGGGCGGACCCGGTGGCTGCTGCTGCTGGCCACCGCCGCGCTGACCGGCGTCATGGTCTCGGTGAGTGGTGCGATCGGGTTCGTCGGCCTGGTGCTGCCCAACGCGGTGCGGCTGGTGGTGGGGTTCGCGCACCGTCGCCTGCTGCCGCTGTGCGTGCTGTTGGGTGCGGTCTTCATGGTCTGGGCCGACACCGCGGCCCGGACCCTCTTCGACCCGCGGGAGATCCCGGTCGGGATCATCACCGTGCTGGTGGGTGCGCCGGTCTTCGTCGCGGTGCTGGTCCGGAACCGGGGGCGCGCGTGAGCACGGGAGCAGCGGGCCCACAGGTCCTGGCGGCCACCGGCCTGAGGCGGTCCGTGGGTGCGCGCCGCGAGCGTCGTGACGTCCTTGCCGACGCCGCGTTCACCGTCCCCTCGGGGGCGCTGACCGCGCTGGTGGGCCCCAACGGCGCCGGCAAGTCGAGCCTGATGCGGGCCTTGGCCGGGGCCACGCCGGCGGACGGCGCCCGGGTGCTGCTCGACGGGGTGGACCTGCTTGCGCTCAAGCGCCGGGAGCGGGCGCGACGGGTGGCGCTGGTGGAGCAGGAGCTGCGGGCGGAGTTCGCGCTGAGCGTGCGTCAGGTGGTGGAGCTGGGGCGGATCCCGCACGAGTCGGGCTGGGCGGTGGTTGCGCCGGACGCCTCGGTGGTGGACGCCGCCATGGAGACGGCGGGCGTGGCCGGGTTCGCCGACCGGCTGCTCGGGACGCTCTCGGGCGGGGAGCAGCAGCGCGTGCAGATGGCGCGGGCGCTGGCCCAGGAGCCCGACCTGCTGCTGCTCGACGAGCCGACCAACCACCTCGACGTGCGGGCCCAGCAGCAGGCGCTGCACCTGCTGCGCCGGGTGGCTGAGGCCGGCACCACGGTCGTCGCGGCGCTGCACGACCTCAACCTGGCTGCCGCGCACTGCGACCACGTGGTGGTGCTCGCGGACGGCGTGGTGCAGGCGGTCGGGCCGGTGACCGAGGTGCTCACCGCCCGACTGGTGCGCGAGACCTACGGGGTGGAGGCCGACGTGGTCGAGCACCCCCGCACCGGACGTCCGCTGATCGTCTTCTGACCGCGCTCCCCGCGCTCCCCGCGCCCTCCAAATCGCCGGACGTCATGGCTTTCGGGGTCCCGGGCCACGCTTTCGATGACGTCCGCGGAGGGGAGGGCGAGCAGAGGGCGCGGAGAGGGGAGGGCGAGGGGAAGGAGGGGCAGCGAGGGGTAGCGGGGTCCGCCCCTAGACTCGGCGAGCGCGAAGGAGGCGAGCATGGCTGATCCGGGGACCGGACAGGACGCGGGGCAGGGACGGGTCGGGTACGTGGTCCCGGTCGACGGGGTGACGCCGCGCGAGGCCGTCGACCTGGCGGTGCTCGCGGAACGGGCCGGCTTCGTCGGGACGATGGCCGCTGACACCTTCCAGCCGTGGCTCGCCTCGCTCGGTCAGGCGCCCAACGTCTGGCCGCTGCTCGGGGCGTTGGCCGAGCACACCAGCACCGACTTCGGCGTCGGCATGGCCGCCGCCGGCGACCGCATGCACCCGGCCGCGATCGCCCAGGCCGCCGCCACCCTCGCGGCCCTGCACCCGGGACGCCACTGGGTCTCGCTGGGCGGCGGGGAGGCACTGCACGAGCACGTGACCGGTGGCTACTGGCCCGAGGCGCCCGAGCGCATCAACCGGCTCTTCGAGGCCGTCGACATCGTCAAGCGGCTCCTCACCTCCGCCTACACCGACCGCGACGTCCGCTACGAGGGACAGCGGTTCAGCCTCGAGTCGTCGCGGCTGTGGACCGCGCCGGCGATCGCCCCGCAGGTGCTGGTCGCCACCTCGGGGCCGGTAACCGCCCGTCGGGCCGGTCGTCAGGCCGACGGGCTGCTGGCCGTGGCCGTGCAGCCCCAGCAGGCGGCGCAGGTGCTGGACCGGTTCCGCGAGGGCGCCCGCGAGGTCGGCAAGGACCCGGCAAGCATGCCCGCGTGGCTGCACCTCAACGTCAGTTGGGCGCCCACCGACGCCGAGGCCGAGCAGCAGGTCGTGCAGCGCTACCCGATGGCGGCGATGCGGTTCGCCCGCGGCGACCTGCGCTCCCCCCAGGTGGTGGAGCAGATCGCTCGTCTGGTGCGTCCCGAGGACTTCGCCGGACGTCTGCCGGTGAGCGCCGACCCGGGCGCGCACGCCAAGGAGATCCGCACCTACCTCGACCTGGGGTACGACCGGGTGTTCGTGCACAACGTCGGCGCCAACCAGGTGGCCTTCATGGAGACCTTCGCGCGGCACGTCATCCCGCACCTCGCCTGACCGCCCGATCAGCTCCCGCAGCACTCACGCCCCACCGGTTGTGGTCGCGAAACGGACGTTTCAGCGACCACAACCGGTGGGGTGCGACCGGACGGGTGGGCGCGGAGGAGTGGGTCAGCCGTGCGTGTGCGCGATGAAGACGTCGCAGGGGGCGTTCTTGGCGACGTCGCTGGCGATCGAGCCGAGCATCCGGGCCAGGCCCTGGACCCGCTTGTTGCCGACGACGACGACGCTCGCGTCGATCTCCTCGGCCACCCGGACCAGGGCCTCGGCGGGCTTGCCGTCGGCGGCCAGGACCTGGACGCTCAGGTCGGGGAAGATCGGCCGCACGCCCTGCGCGATCAGCTCGGCGGTGGCGATGGCGTCGGCGTGGTTGAAGACGAGGTACTCGTCGCCGCCCACCGAGTAGCGCTCGGCCTCGAACTTGCCGAACGCGGTCAGGACGTGGAGTTCGGCGCCCAACGCGTCAGCGAGGGCGGCTGCGGAGGAGGCGGCGGCGCGGGAGGTGTCGGAGTCGTCGACGCCCACGAGGATCGAGGTGGCCATGCGCCATTTCACCATTGCTCGATCCTGGAAGGAAGTGGAGGGTTGGGCGAGCGGCGTCCCCCCCACCTCCGCGTCGGCGCGGGTGGGT
>JAZQNT010000638.1:0-8220 GCA_045627505.1 Nocardioides sp. | reverse complement strand
CGGTGCCGGCCAGTACCCAGGTGTCCTTCGACCCGCCCCCCTGGGAGGAGTTGACGACCAGCTGCCCCTCCCCGAGCGCCACCCGGGTCAACCCAAGTCGGATCGTAGCCATGTCGTTCTGTGAGCCAAGGAGTTGTCCCTCTCTATTGTCTTCCTAAGACCGCTTGGCCTCCGACTTGCCGGTGCCGGCCAGTACCCAGGTGTCCTTCGACCCGCCCCCCTGGGAGGAGTTGACGACCAGCTGCCCCTCCCCGAGCGCCACCCGGGTCAACCCTCCGGGCAGCACCCAGACCTTGGACCCGTCGTTGACGGCGAACGGGCGCAGGTCGACGTGTCGCGGCACCAGTCGGCCGTCGATCCAGGTGGGCACGGTGGACAGCTGGATCACCGGCTGGGCGATCCACCCCCGCGGGTCCTTGCACAACGTCGTCCGCAGGGCGTCCAGCTCCTTGGGCTCCGCCTGCGGGCCGATCACGATGCCCTTGCCCCCGGAGCCGTCGACCGGCTTCACCACCAGCTCGTCGAGCCGGTCCAGGACCTCCTCCAACGAGTCCGGTTCCCCCAACCGCCAGGTCTGGACGTTGGGGAGCACTGGCTTCTCCCCGAGGTAGTACTCGATCAGGTCGGGGACGTAGGTGTACACGAGCTTGTCGTCCGCCACCCCGTTGCCCACCGCATTCGCCAGCGTCACCTGACCCGCACGCGCCGCGTCCAGGATGCCCGGACACCCGAGCAGGGAGTCACCCCGGAAGTGCACCGGGTCCAGGAACTCGTCGTCGACCCGGCGGTAGACCACGTGCACCGGCTGCAACCCATGGGTGGTGCGCATCATGACCCTGCCCCGCCGACACTCCAGGTCGCGGCCCTCCACGAGCTCGATGCCCATGGTGCGCGCCAGCAACGCGTGCTCGAAGTAGGCACCGTTGTGCACCCCCGGGGTGAGCACCACGACGGTCGGGTCCGTGACCCCGGCCGGAGCCGCCGCCCGCAGCGCGGCCAACAGGCGCTGGGGGTAACCCGCGACCGAGCGGATCCGGTGCCGCTGCAACACCTCGGGCAGGGCGGCGGCGATCGCGCGGCGGTTCGTCATCACGTAGGAGACCCCGGAGGGCACCCGCACGTTGTCCTCCAGCACCCGGAACGCCCCGCGGTCGTCGCGCACCAGGTCGATCCCCGCGACGTGCACCCGCACGCCGTTGGGGGGCAGGATCCCGAAGCACTCTCGCCGGAAGTGCGAGGACGTGGTGACCACGTGCCGCGGGATGACGCCGTCGGTGAACGCCTGCCCCTGGTCGTACACGTCGGTCAGGAACGCCTCGAGCGCCCGGACCCGTTGCTGGACCCCCAGCTCGACGCTGCGCCAGGTCTGCTGCTCGATCACCCGGGGAAGGACGTCCAACGGGAAGGCGCGTTCCTCTCCCCCGATGTCGAAGGTGACGCCGCGGTCGAGGTAGGAGTTGCGCAGGGCCTCCACCCGCGACTCCAGGTCGTCCGGGGTCAGTCCCCCGACGGACTCCGCCAGCACCCGGTAGGCCTCCCGCAGGCCAGGCGGTCCCGTCATCTCGTCGTGCGCCGGCCCCGCGGGCGCGTACGCGTCGATCACCTGCTGCATCCCGCGAAACTAGGGACGCTCTGTGTCGCCCGTGTTGCCGAGCAGTAACACTTCGGACGCCGTGCCCGGCCAGCCGCACCCTGCACCGGACCACCCGCCCACGCCTCTATGATTTGGCGGTGAGCGATTCCTCGGTGAGCACCCAGATCCCCGGCACCCAGATCTCCGGCAGCCAGACCCCCCGCACCTCCAGCCCCACCGAGGAGGCCCCCATCGGCGCTCCGGACCCCGCTGTCCGCGCCGAGGCAGCTGCGCGACTGGCCGGACTCGCGACGCCCCCCGGTGCCCTCGGTCGTCTGGGCGAGGTCGGTGTCTGGTTCGCCGCCGCCGCCGGAACGGTGCCGCCGCCCGCGCTGGAGAACGTCCGACTGGTCATCTTCGCGGGCGACCACGGCGTGGCCGCCCACGGTGTCTCCGCCTTCGGTTCCGAGATCACTCCGGCCATGGTGCACATGTTCCTCGCCGGCAAGGCCGGGGTCAGCGCTCTCGCCCGGGCCCACGACGTCCAGGTGCGGGTCCTCGACCTGTGCGTCGACGACGACCTGGCCGGCGCCCCCGACGAGGTCCGCGCGCACAAGGTGCGCCGCTCCACCGGCGCCATCCACCTGGAGGACGCCCTCACCGAGGACGAGTTCCAGCGCGCCTGGGACGCCGGTGTGCAGGTGGCCCAGGAGGAGATCGCGGCCGGCGCCCAACTGCTGCTGAGCGGCGACATGGGGATCGGCAACACCACGCCTGCCGCGGCGATGATCGCCGCCGCCCTGGGCCTGCCCGCCGCCGAGGTCACGGGCCGCGGCACCGGCGTGGACGACGCGACGCTGCAGCGCAAGATCCAGGTGGTGCAGGACGCCCTCGACCGCGTCGGCGACCGCGCGGAGGACCCGGTCCAGACGCTGCGCGCCCTGAGCAGCGCCGACCTGGTCGCCACCACCTCCTACGTCCTGACCGCGGCCCGCTCCGGCGTCCCGGTGCTCCTGGACGGTCTCATGTCCGTGGCCTGCGCCCTGACGGCCGAGCGGATCGCCCCGGGGGCCCGCGAGTGGTTCCTCGCCGGCCACCGTTCCACCGAGCCCGCCCAGAGCATGGCCCTGGAGAAGCTCGGCCTGACTCCCCTCGTCGACCTGGACATGCGCCTGGGTGAGGGCAGCGGCGCGGTCGCGGCTGTCCCGGTGCTGCGCAGTGGCATCGCCCTGCTCCGCGAGGTGGCCCTGCTCAGCGAGGTCATGGGTGCGTGACGCCTGGCGACTCGCCGCTGGCACCCTGACCGCCCTGCCCACTCCGGCACCCGCCCGGGTGGACGCCGCGGTGGCGCGCGGCTGCGTCCTCCTCGCCCCGCTGGCGGTCCTGCCGCTGGGGGTCGGGGTGGGCCTGGTGGGCCTGCTCACGGTGGCGCTCGACGCGCCGCCGCTCGTGGGCGCCTTCCTCGCGCTGGGGGTGCTGGCCCTGGGCACTCGCGTGCTCCACTGGGACGGGCTCTCCGACACCGTCGACGGGCTGACCGCGTCCTACGACCCTGAGCGCAGCCTTGCCGTGATGAAGTCCGGCACCTCCGGACCGGCTGGCGTGATGGCCACCGTCGTGGTCGCTGGCCTCCAGGTCACGGCGCTGGCTGCGCTCTTCACCTCCTCCGGTGGTGCGGTGCTCGCCGGCTTCGCGGTGCTCCTCTCGCGGGCAGCGCTCTCCCTCACCTGCCGCCGCGGCGTGCGGCCCGCCCGCAAGGACGGTCTGGGACACCCCCTGGCCGGCGTGGTGCCCACCGTCGCCACGGCGTCCCAGTGGGCGGTGGGCGCGGCCCTCCTGGCCCTCGGAGGCGCATGGCTCCACACCTCGGGGCAGACCGGGACCGCGGGTGCCCTGCAGGGTCTGTGCGCAGCCCTCACGGCCGCGGCTGGCGTGCTCCTGCTCGTGCGACACTGCACCCGCCGACTGGGCGGGGTCACCGGCGACGTCTACGGCGCGGGCGTGGAGATCGCCCTGGCGGCGCTGCTCGTCGTGCTCGCCGTCTGACCTCGTCCCGGACGGGTCCGGTCAAGCATCCCGGGTCCGCACTCTCGCGGACCGCTCAGAGCACCAGGACGCGCCCCGCGACCACCAGGTGCACCTCGTCGCACTCGGCGGCCACCCGCTGGTTGACCAGTCCGAGCAGGTCACGGAAGACCCGGCCGGAACGGTGCTCGGGGACAACGCCGAGACCGACCTCGTTGGTCACCCAGACCAACCGGCCGGTGTGGGACCGGGCGCCGGCGAGCACCAGCTCGAGCCGTGCGAGGACCAAGTCGTGCAACTCCTCCGAGCCCCACTCCCAGGCTCGCGCGTCGTCGACGACGCTGGTGAGCCAGGTCCCCAGGCAGTCCACCAGCACGGCCGCGCCATCGCCCAGCGCCGGCGTGAGGTCATGCCCTTCGACGGTGCGCCAGTGCGCCGGTCGGCGGGATCTGTGCAGGTCGATCCGGGCAGCCCAGTCCGGGTCCTGCTCGACGTCCGGCGATGGGCCGGGCGCGACGTAGACCACGGCCTCCTCGTCGGCCAGCAACCGTTCCGCGTGGGTGGACTTGCCGCTGCGCACACCGCCGGTGACCAGCACCGTGCGCACTGCTGGCGAACTCACCGGTGAATCACTTCTCCTCCGCGAAGATCTCGTCGGCGTGTGTCCCGGGGCGCGGCGCCCAGGGAAGCTCCTGCACCGGACGCACCACGATCAGCCGGTCGCCCCGGGCCAGACGGGTGACGACCGGGTCGTAGTACCGGTGCACCTTCTCGTCCCGGATCACCGCGATCACCTGGTCCTCCACCCGCTGCGGCTGCATGCCCACCTCGCTGAGCAGGAGCTCGCGCTCGGCGACCTCCAGGCCCTCCGAGGCGGTCAGCAGGTCTTCCATCACCGTGCCCAGCTTGGGCGAGAGCGACGAGAGGCCGAGCAGACGCCCCACCGTCTCGGCGGAGGTGATCACCGAGTCGGCACCGGAGTGGCGCATCAGGTCGGCGTTGTCCTGCTCACGCACCGAGGCGACAATCTCGACGTCGGGGTTGGCCTGACGCACCGTCAGGGTGGTCAGCACGTTGGTGGCGTCGTGGTTGGTGGTGATGATGACGCGCGTCGCGTCCTGGATGTCGGCCTGCTGCAGCACGTGACGCCGCGTCGCGTCACCGGTGATGACCGCGAAGCCGTCCGCGTGCGCCTCGGCCAACGCCGTGGGGCTCGGGTCCACCACGACCACCCGCTCGGCCGTGTACCCGCTGGCCATCAGCGTGAGGGCCGCGGAACGTCCCTTCGTGCCGTAGCCGACGATGACCACGTGGTCGTGCATGCGCTTCCTCCACCGGGAGATCCGGAACATTTCGCGACCCTGGCTCGCCAGCACCTCCAGCGTCGTGCCGATCAGCAGGACGAGGAAGGCAATGCGGGCGGGGGTGATGACAAAGGCGTTGATGAGTCTGGCGCCGTCCGAGACCGGCGTGATGTCGCCGTAGCCCGTGGTGCTCAGCGTGACCGTGGTGTAGTAGACGGCGTCGAGGAGCGACACCTCGCCGGTCGGGTCCGCGGTGTCCTGGTACCCGGCTCGGTCGAGGTACACCACCGCAACGGTTCCCACCAGGACCGCGCCGGCCGCCAGGAACCGTCGGCCCAGAGCCCGCCACGGTGACGGCTGGGCGTCGGGGAGACTGACCAGGCTCCCTGCCGTCGCAGTGGGTTGATCGGACCGTTTGCTCACGGACGCGAGTGTGTCACGCAGCCGGTCGCGAGGGGGTGATCGCCGCGTCCTGACGTGCCTGTGCCGTGGCGCGCTGCGGGAAGACCCGGTCGAAGCTGGCGTTCAGTGCAGCCCCCACGAGCACCGCGATCGAGAGCAGGTAGAGCCACATCAGCACCGCGATCGGAGCCGCCAGCGGACCGAACACCGAGCTGGACTCCGATGCGGTGGCGGTGAGGAACCAGCGCAGCAGGTACGACCCCACCACCCAGCTGAGCAGCGAGAAGGCGGCTCCGGGCAGGTTGAAGCTCCATTTCGTCCGCACCGGGACCGCGACGTGGTAGAGCGTTGCGAGGAAGCACACGCACAGCAGGACCACCACGGGCCAGTAGAACGCACCCACCACCTCCAGCCGCTCGGGCAGCCAGTGGGTGATGAGTTGCGGGCCCGCCACCACCAGCGGAAGCGCCATCGAGCCCAGCAGCATGGCGAGCAGGTAGAGCGAGAACGAGAGCGCGCGGGTCCGGACGATCCCGCGTGTGCCTCCCAGCCCGTGCATGATCGTGATGGTGTCGACGAACACGTGCAGCGAGCGCGAGCCCGACCACAGGGCGAGGAAGAAGCCCAGCGACATCACGTCGAAGCGCCCCTCGCGCAGCACCTCGTCGATGGTCGGTGCGATCACGCGGCCCACGGCGTCCTCGGTCAGCACCTTGCCGGCCAGGGCCAGGATCGACTGCTCGAGGTCGGCCACCCGGGCCGGCGGATAGAACTCCGAGACGTATCCGATGGCACCGGTCAGCGCGAAGACGAGCGGCGGCACGGAGAGCAGGGCGAAGAAGGCGGCCTCCGCGGCCAGACCGGTCACCCGGTTGTCCAGCGAGGAGCGCACCGTACCCACGACGAGCTCCCAGACGCGGCGCAGGTAGGTGCTCCACCCGGGCGAGTCCGACGGGCGTCCCGGACCGCCCCGGCGCAGGTGGAGGCGCAGGCGGGTGCGTGGGGGCGTCGCCGGCCTGCTCTGCGGCCTGCTCTGCGGCCCGCTCTGCGGCTCGCCCTCAGCCCCGGGGCGCGACGCGTTCAGGGCCGCTGCACTCGACCGGACCTCCTCGGTCCGCGGAGAGGCCTCGGGAGACTTCTGGCCTGCTCCGGACATGCGGCATACCTTAGCGACATGCGTACCGAGATCCGGCGAAGCACCAACCAGGCACCGCCGCTGGTCGGCCACGACGTGGTGGGCTCCGACGCCGCACTCCGCGAGGCGGTGCTGCGTCACGCCTCCGTCGACGTGCTGGACGACCTCACCGGCCTCGGCCGGGAGGCGGGCAGCGCAGAGGCACGTGAGCACGGACTCCTCGCCAACGGGCACCCCCCGCGTCTGCGCACCGTCGACCGGTACGGCAACCGGGTGGACGAGGTGGAGTTCCACCCCTCGTGGCACTGGCTGATGGAGCGTGGCGTGGGGCACGGGCTGCAGGCACACCCGTGGGAGTCCTCGGACCCGCACGCGCACGTACGTCGGGCGGCGGGCTTCTACGCCTGGTCGCAGACCGAGCCCGGACACGGGTGCCCCCTCTCGATGACGTACGCAGCCGTGCCCGCGCTGCGGGTGGACCCGGCGATGGCTGCCGCGTGGACACCGCGCCTCGCCTCACCGATCTACGACTTCGGCCTGCGTGATCCGGCGACGAAGACCGGAGCCCTGGCCGGGATGGGGATGACCGAACGACAGGGTGGCTCCGACGTCCGTGCCAACGTCACCCGTGCGCTGCCCACCGCCGAGGACGGCTGGTACACGCTGCACGGGCACAAGTGGTTCACCTCAGCACCGATGAACGACGTCTTCCTCGTCCTCGCCCAGGCCCCCGGGGGACTCACCTGCTTCCTGCTCCCCCGCGTCCTCCCCGGCGGCGAGCGCAACCCGTTGGACGTGGTCCGCCTCAAGGACAAGTTGGGCAACCGCTCGAACGCGTCCGCTGAGCTCGAGTTCGACGGGACCCTGGCCCAACGCCTCGGGGAGGAAGGACGCGGGGTGCGCACCATCATCGAGATGGTGGCCGCCACCCGACTCGACTGCGTCCTGGGCTCCGCCGCGTTGATGCGCCACGCGCTGGCCGAGGCGGCGTGGCACGCCCACCACCGCACCGCGTTCGGCGCCAGGCTGGACGACCAGCCACTGATGCGCAACGTGCTCGCCGACCTGGCCCTCGAGTCCGAGGCCGCCACCGCGCTCGCCATCCGACTGGCAGCAGCGGTGGACCGCCGGGACCACCCGCACGAGGCGGCCCTGCGTCGCATCGCGCTGCCGCTGGCGAAGTTCTGGGTCTGCAAACGCACTCCGGGGCACGTCGCCGAGGCGTTGGAGTGCCTCGGCGGGAACGGCTACGTCGAGGAGTCGGGACTGCCGTTGATGTACCGCGAGGCGCCCCTCAACTCGGTGTGGGAGGGCGCGGGCAACGTGAACGCACTCGACGTGCTGCGTGCGCTGGCCCGCGAGCCGGAGACGCTGGGCGCCTGGGTGCAGGAGATGGGCACCGCCCACGGGGTGAACGCGCACCTGGACGCGGCCGTGGAGTCGACGTTGCAGTTGCTCGGCGAGCAGGGCACCAGTGAGGTGGGCGCCCGGCTCCTGGCATCCCGGATGGCCCTCTGCCTGCAGGGTGCGCTCCTGGTGCGCTTCGCCCCGCCCGAGGTCTCCGACGCCTTCTGCGCCTCCCGACTCGGCGACGGACCGCAGGGCGTCTACGGCATGCTCACCCGCGGCGACCTGGGCGCGCTGGTGGAGCGTGCGACACCGGTGCTCGACTGAGCACCGGCCGGACGTGGCACGAGGGCCCCCCACCGCCCCCTGTCCAATAATCCAGTCCAATTCATAATCTTCCATGGCAATATAAAGCATTTCTTCAATTGCAGGTT
>JAZQNT010000637.1:0-3536 GCA_045627505.1 Nocardioides sp. | reverse complement strand
GGGGCAACGGCTCGGTGACGCCCAGCTGACCACGGTCGACGCGGCCGCACTGCCCCGCGGCAGCGCCGGGCTCCAGCGTCACGACGACCGGGTGGTGCTCCACGTCCGGGCAGCCGGCCTGGGCGACGCCGCCGAGGCGGGAGGAGGCACCCGCGAGGTCTGGCTGATCAACGTCGACGGCAAGCGGATGGTGTCGCTGGGCCTGCTGGCCCCTGGCGAGACCGGAGACTTCCCGGTCCCGGAACGCCTGCTCGGGCAGGGGTACCGGATCGTCGACATCTCCGACGAGCCGGACGACGGCGACCCGCTGCACTCCGGCCAGAGCCTCGCTCGCGGCACGATCGAGGGCTGAGCTCGACCGTCCCGCGCCGGCTCGCGCACCGCGCAGGCGCGTGACGCCGCAACGCGGCCGGTGTGCTCGCGTGTCATTTCCGCGCGTCGGGTGGGCCACTAGGGTCTGCGCATGACCACCCTTGCGACCCTCCTCGTGGACACCGCCGCGAAGTACCCCGAGCGCACCGCCATCGTGATCGGCGACATGCGCCTGACGTA
The DNA here is from genome assembly GCA_045627505.1 of Nocardioides sp. Classification (GTDB taxonomy): domain Bacteria; phylum Actinomycetota; class Actinomycetes; order Propionibacteriales; family Nocardioidaceae; genus Nocardioides. The sequence goes on along the minus strand of JAZQNT010000637.1, from coordinate 2,984 downwards.
CGCGCAGCTCGACCAGTACTCCGACTTCGTGGCCGCGGCCCTGGCTCGCCGCGGCATCGGTCCGGGCGACAAGGTGGCGCTCACCTGCCCGAACCTGCCCTACTTCACGATTGCCTACTACGGCATCCTCAAGGCCGGCGCCGTGGTGGTCCCGCTCAACGTGCTGTTGAAGGCGCGTGAGGTGGCCTACCACCTCAACGACTCGGGCGCGAAGGCCTACTTCTGTTTTGAGGGCACCGACGACCTGCCGATGGGTCGCGAGGGCGTGCTCGGGTTCGCCGACGCGGAGGCCTGCGAACACTTCTTCGTGATCACCGCCGACCTGCAGGGCTTCTCCCGCTTCGCCGGCCACCGCACGATGATGCAGGTGATGATGGAGGCCGCCCAGGAGCAGGCGCCGGTCCCGACGCCGGAGGTCGCCGAGGACGACACCGCCGTCATCCTCTACACCTCGGGCACCACCGGCCAGCCCAAGGGGGCCGCGCTGAGCCACGCCAACATGGTCTCCAACGCGTTGGCCAGCAAGGCGCTCTTCGGTGCCGACGAGGAGAGTCCCGACACCTACCTCTGCGTGCTGCCGCTGTTCCACTCCTTCGGCCAGACGGTGATCCAGAACTCCGCGATCGCCCACGGCGCCACGATCGTGATGCTGCCCCGCTTCGAGGCGTCCGCTGCCCTGCAGCTGATGGAGCGGGAGAAGGTCACCTTCTTCGCCGGTGTCCCCACCATGTACTGGGGATTGCTGGGGGCGCTCGACGACGCCGGGGTGGACGTCGAGGCGATCGCGGACCGGGTGCGGGTGGCCGTCTCCGGCGGCGCCGCGTTGCCGGTGGAGGTGCACAAGGAGTTCGAACGCCGCTTCGGCGTCACCATCATGGAGGGCTACGGGCTCTCGGAGACCTCCCCGGTCGCGTCGTTCTCGGTCTTCGGTGAGCCGGTGCGTCCGGGCTCCATCGGACCGGCCATCCCCGGCGTCGAGATGAAGCTCATCGACCCCACGCCGGGGGAGTGGGACGAGGTGCCCGAGGGCGAGATCGGCGAGATTGCGATCAAGGGGCCCAACGTGATGAAGGGCTACCACGGGCGCCCCGAGGCCACCGCCGAGGTGCTCGTCGACGGCTGGCTGCGCACCGGCGACCTCGCCCGTCGCGACGCCGACGGCTGGTACCACATCGTCGACCGGTCCAAGGACCTGATCATCCGCGGCGGCTTCAACGTCTACCCGCGCGAGGTCGAGGAGGTGCTGCTGTCCCACCCCGAGGTGTCGATGGTGGCCGTGCTGGGTGCGCCGCACGAGACCCACGACGAGGAGGTCCGGGCGGTCGTGGTGCGGACCCCCGGAGCCACGCTGACCGAGGACCAGCTGCGCGACTGGGCCAAGGAGCAGATGGCGGCCTACAAGTACCCGCGGATCATCGAGTTCCGTGAGGCGCTGCCGATGACCGCCACCGGCAAGATCCTCAAGCGCGAGCTCTGACCCGGCTCGCTGGTCCCGGCTCGCTGGTCCCCGGGCGTCCGGTCCGTGGGTTCGGGCACGCCCGGCGACGTGCCGGGCTAGGCTCCGGCCACGTCGGCGGGGCTGCCCGCCGCAGGGGGAACGGACGGCTGCCAGGTGCGACGCGTTGGTGCTGCGGCCCCCGTGCTTGTGGCTCCCGTGCTGACGCTCCTCGGGGCGCTGTTGTGGGTCGGCCAGGGATTCCTCCCGCCGGTCTCGTCGGGCACGTCCTCGACCAGCACCACCCTCGACCTGGCGCGGATCTCGCTGGCCGGGACCGCCGGTGCCCTGCTGCCGCGAGGCCTGGGTGTCGCGGTGCTCGTCGTCCCGGCGTGCGCGGTGGCGCTGCTGGCGCTCGCGCCGTGGACCTCGGCGCCGGTGCGCCGGCTGCGCGCGGTCGTCGCCCTGGCCGGCAGCCTGGCCGTCCTGGCCCAGGTGTTCCTGGTGCTCGACGGGGAGTGGTCGCACATCGGCGCGGGGGCCCTCTGCGCCCTGACCGGTGCGGTCCTGGCGCTCCTCGGCGCGGCGCTGACGCTGTACCCCGTGCAGCCGACCCGTTCACCACGGGCGCGTCCCGGAACCGCCCACCACGGCACAGACCCCATCACCCACGTCCAGCGGGGCAGCAGCGCCCCGCGCCACGAGCATGATCACCACCCCGCCGCGCTCGAGGGCGCGCACGGGCCAGGCAGAGGAGAGCCATGAACCAGACCTGCAGTCGTTGCGGAGTCGCCGCGCTTGCCCCGACGGACTCGGCCTGCGGGCAGTGCGGGGCGCCCCGCGCCTCCGCGTCCGCCGCGGTGGACTACGTCGCCTCCGACCACGGTCACGCGAGTGCCCCGTCCGAGGAGAAGCGCCGGGGTCGAGGCTCGCTGGCGCTGGGCGTCGGCGGCCTCGCGCTCGCCCTCGGCGCGAGCGGCCTCGTCGGCTGGTCCGTGCTCGGCGCGTCCGGGGGCGCCTCCAGCCCGGCGGCGGCGGCCGAGCAGTTCCTCGCCGCGGTCGCCGCGCAGGACGTCGTGGGTGCGCTCGACATGGTTCTGCCGGGTGAGGTCGAGGGCGCGGCCGACGTGTTCGAGGCCCAGCGCAAGGAAGCCGTGAAGAAGAAGGAGATGCCCGAGGAGGGCCTCACCGACGCGGTCGACATCTCGGCCTCACGCTGGGACTTCGACGTCGACCGGGTCGCCGACGCGGTCGCGCTCGTCACCCTCGAGGACACCGACCTCGAGGTGAAGTGGGACCTGGGCAAGGTCGAGTCCGACAAGCTCTCCGACTCCTTAGGGTACGTCGATCCCGAGGACCGCAAGGGCACCTGGCCGAACGCCGAGGCCGGCGGGTACGCCGAGCTCAAGGCCGAGATGGCGGAGGACGGCATGACGCCGACCGTGGTGACGATCGAGGAGGACGGCCGCTGGTACGTCTCCTTCCTCGGCACCTTCCAGAACACCCTGTTCCAGGCCATCCACCACGACGAGGACGACGAGAAGTTCAG
>JAZQNT010000636.1:0-2626 GCA_045627505.1 Nocardioides sp. | reverse complement strand
CTCGAAGGTGGTGCCGTCGAGCTCGACCTGCGGCCCGAAGCCGCGCTGCGCGCCGGACTCCTCCTCCGCGTCCCAGTTGGCGACGGCCTTGCCGGTGCCCTTCACGTGCAGCTCGGAGATGCTCAGCGGAGCCAGCTGCTCGCCCCCGGGACGTGCGGTCTGCATCGGGAACGTGATCCGGACCGAGGAAGCCGTGATGGGATCGAAGTATCCGAGTGCTCCGTTGCCCAGCGCGACCTCTCGCCGCTCCCCCTGGGCCTCGATCACCGCCGTGCTGGGGGCAGAGCCCAGCAGTGGGGAGGACTCGACGCTGATCCGGCTGATCGTGCGTTCCTCACCCCAGTTGAGCTCGAGCCGGGGCTCGGCGTCTCCCGGGGCCGCGATCCACGCGGACGAGCGGTTGCCGTCCATGGCACGCTGCCCCGACACCTGGGGGTCCTCGCCGGTCACCGACGAGGCAACCGCCGTCACCTGGTTCGGCAGCGGGTCCAGCAGACGAGCAGCCGCGGCCGTGGACCGGGCGACCACGGTGCCGCGGATCTCGAACGTGCCCGCGCCGGACAAGGTGAACGCCCGGTCGAGCCCGTTCTCCTCCTCCGAGGCGCGCGCGTCGAAGGGGTCGCACTGCGGACCGAACCCGAGGTCGACGCAGGCCCGGCGCCCGGCGCGAGCACGGAAGACGGTCGCGGTCATCTCGTCTGCGCCCTTGTCCGGCAGGACCAGGGTGCGGGCCACCGGGAGTCCGTCGAACGAGACCTCACGCACCGCGACCGTCGCCATGTCCGGGTCCCCGAAGACCGACAGGATCTTGATCCGCACGCGGTCGGCCTTCGTGCCCGGGAGCTCGAGGACGACCTCGCCCGACCCGGGGTCGACGTTGCGGTCGTAGGAGCGGTCGCCCACCTCGATGCGGACACGCCGCACGGGGGTGCCCGAGACACTGTCCACGCCGGCCACCACGCGCATGCCCGTCAGCGTCTCCGCGCGGCCGAACTCGAACTCGATCCACTGCTCCGTCGGGTCGGCGAAGGGCGCGGACCTCCAGTAGCTCTCCTCGGACCCGTCGATCGCGGCGAACGGGCCCTGTTCGGAGCGGATCGAGCCGAAGGTGTCGACGTACCCCGAGGAGCTGGAGGCGCGCACCGCCTTCAGCGAGGTGTAGCGCGCGTGCACACGGTCGCTCTCCGCCACACCGTGGTAGTCGTGGACCTTGCGACTGGTCCGGTAGTCCTCGTCCGTGGCCATCACCTCGGAGACTGCGTCCACCAAGCGTCCGAACTGTCGTTCCCGACGGCGGAAGCCGTCACCGACCACGTCGGGAGTCTCCTCCCACCCGGGCTCGGAGGCGTTGACGGTCACCTCCCCGGGGCTCAGCAGTCCCGCCTCCATCGCGGTCAGGGTGTCCTCGGGGCCGCCGGCGAGCGTCTTGACCGAGGACACGTCCACCGCCTCCACCAACGGGACGTTGCGGTCCACCTCGTAGACGTCGATCATCGAGCCGCCGAGGGAGCCCAGCTCCCCGAAGTCCGCGACCTTCTCCAGCCCCGGGCTCAACGCCAGCGCCTGGTCCACCCGCGCTGGCGTGGGCGCCTCGGTGGCCCACAGGTCGAGGTCTCGCCGGACCAGCAGGTACTTCACCCCTGCCCGGGCCAACGCGTCGGCGAGCACCGGGGAGCCGACACCGTCCTGGATGCGTTCCTCGATCGCGTCCAGGTAGCGGATGGTGCTGCCGGGCGTCAGCGGAACCTGGCTGCGCGAGACCCACGGCGAGTCCGCGACCGCCTGGAAGGGCTCGTCGATCGTCCAGCCCCACGTCTGCTGTCCGAAGCCGGCGCCGGGCAGCACCATCGTGCGGCCCTCGCCCCGGCGCTCGGCCAGGTAGTCGGCGGCCTGGTGCCAGGCGTCAGGGATCTCCTTCCAGCCCGGCTTGCGCAGGTCGCCGGTGAAGAGCGGCTGGGCCGACAGCGCGAGCAGGAGGACGCCGGCACAGGCGGTGCCGCTGCGCACCCGCCGTGGTCCTTGGTCGGGCCACCGCTGCACCGCGACGCCGGCGATCCAGGTGGAGAGGATGCCGACACCATGGGCGAACCCGAGCGCCATGGGCAGCCGCAGCACCGGGTCGAGCTTGTGGATGTTGCGGAACGGCGAGAGCACGCCGTCGAGCATCTGCTGGAAGGTGCCGGAGAGCGGACTGCCCAGAGCGTCCACGTGTCCCAGCGTGAGGAGCACCGCTGCGACGAGGAACCCGCCCGCCAGCGGCAGCCGCCACGGCATCCGCGGATGGAAGAGCCCACCGAGGCTGACCGCGGTGACCAGACCGGCCAGTGCGATCAGCAGCGGGTCGTTCGCCAGCTGGTAGGACCCGGTCCACCACGGTTGTCCTCCGGTCCAGACGAAGGAGAGCCAGTGGTCGGCGCCGCGCACCACGTTGGTCCAGCCCAGCGGTTGGGTGGTGACCGCGGAGGTCTCGATGTAGTCCAGGAACGGCGGGGCGTACTTGCCCTGGATGAGCAGTCCGGCCACCCACCAGGCGGTCGCCGCCACCACCGCGAGCGGCCACCAGAGCAGCAGCTTGCGTCCAGCCGGGGTGCGCAGGCCAGCCAGCACGCAGAGGCCCGGGAGCACC
>JAZQNT010000635.1:0-8055 GCA_045627505.1 Nocardioides sp. | reverse complement strand
CAAGGACCGCGAGGTGGAGGCCGCCAAGGCCCGCGCCCGGTCCGCGGCGAGGTACGCCCGATGACCCTGCTGGTGGCGCCCGGCTCCCTGGAGGGTGCGGCGGAGCGGGCGCTCGACCTGCTGGGCGAGCGACCCCTGGTGGTCCTCACCGGCGCCGGGCTCTCCACCGACTCCGGCATCCCCGACTACCGGGGCCCCGACTCGGTGCCCCGCCAGCCGATGACCTACCAGGAGTTCGTCGCCACGCCGGAGGCTCGACGCCACTACTGGGCGCGCAGCCACCTGGGCTGGCGCCGGATGGGAGCGGCCGCACCCAACGCCGGGCACCGGGCGCTCGCCGAGGTGGACCCCGATCTGCTGATCACCCAGAACGTCGACGGGCTGCACGAGGCCGCCGGGTCGCGACGGGTGGTGGCGCTGCACGGCCGGGTCAGCGAAGTCATCTGCCTGGGTTGCCGCACGGTGTTCCCGCGGGCGCTGGTCCAGGAGTGGCTCGAGGCCCTGAACGTCGGCTGGGCCGAGGCGCACAGCGACGTGGAGATGCGCCCGGACGGCGACGTGCACCTGGACGAGACGGCCGACTTCGTGGTCCCCGACTGTCCGACCTGCGGTGGTCCGCTGAAGCCACACGTGGTGTTCTTCGGCGAGAGCGTGCCCAAGCCCGTGGTGCAGCGCTGCTTCAACGCCGTGGACGCCCTGGCCTCCCGGGACGGGGCGCTGCTGGTGGCCGGCTCGTCCCTGACCGTGATGAGCGGGCTGCGGTTCGTCCGCCGAGCCGCGCGGAACGGCACCCCGGTGGTGGTGGTCAACCGGGGTGCGACCCGCGGCGACGACCTGGCCCGCGAAAAGCTCGAGGTCGGGACCAGCGAGTTCCTGCAGGCCCTGGCGGACCGGCGGACTCGGTGGACCCGACCTCGGGAGAGCGTCGGTGTGAGCCTCAGACGACCTTGACGAAGATGTGGTCGGCCGACTCGTACTCCACCTCGGCGGCCTCGCCGCCGGAGCCGATCATGACGCCCGCGGCGGTCGCGATGATCTTGACCGTCTTGTCCGGCACGGCGCCGACCCGACGCAGGGTGGCCATGAGCTCCTCGTCCTTCTGGAGGTCCTCGGAGATGCGGCGCACGTGCACCCGCGCGGAGTCGAAGGTGGCGACCTTGGAGAGCGGCGCGACACCGTCCATGAACGACTCGTCGTTCTTCTCCTGGCCCAGCTCCTCCAGCCCCGGGATCGGGTTGCCGTAGGGCGACTCGGTGGGGTTGTCGAGCAGCTCGATCAGGCGACGCTCGACGGTCTCGGAGATGACGTGCTCCCAGCGGCAGGCCTCCGCGTGCACCAGCTCCCAGTCGAGGCCGATGACGTCGGTGAGGAGGCGCTCGGCCAGGCGGTGCTTGCGCATGACACGGGTGGCCAGGCGCAGGCCCTCGTCGGTGAGCTCGAGGTGGCGATCACCCTCGACGGTCAGCAGCCCGTCACGCTCCATCCGGGCCACGGTCTGCGAAACCGTGGGGCCGGACTGGTGCAGCCGCTCGGCGATGCGGGCACGCAACGGGACGATTCCCTCCTCCACGAGTTCATAGATCGTGCGGAGGTACATCTCGGTGGTGTCGATGAGGTCGCTCACGCCGCCCATTCTGACCCATCCCCCCATACGGATGCACCTCGTTGGCCAAGTGATGGGCGGGGGACGTGACCACGCTCATGTTCTGGAGTCGTTCCAGATTGTGATCGAGCGGAGGTGGCGCCCGCGGGAACACCCGCGGAGGCGCCCACGCGCGTCGGTCAGGAGCAGGCCCCCGGGGCCTGGTCGATCCGGTCCAGCCACTCCAGGGCCTCGTTGTACCGCCGCAGGTCTGCGACGAAACGGGCCAGCGCGTCGTCGTCCCACTCCCCCAGGCCCTCCCTGATCCTGCGTCGGCGCTCGGCCAGCACCTGACGCATCCGCGCGAGCGCCTCGTCGGTGGGACGCAGCAGGGTCGCGCGCCGATCCTCCGGGTCGGGGGCGCGCTCCACGAGACCCAGCTCCACCAGGTGCTGCACGTGCCGGCTCACCGCACCCTTGTCGAGCTGGAACAGCTCCGCGACGGCGGAGGCCCGCACCGCACCTCGCTCGCACACGTGGCTGAGTACCAGGTACGTGGTCGGCATCAGATCGGGGTGGACCAGGGCGGCGCGCACTCCGATCACCCGGCGTGCGCGTCGCATCAGCACCCCCACCTCGCGCTCGAGCGACTCCAGGACGTGGTCCCGATCGTCGTCGGCCGGCACGGACGCCGAGCCGCCGGACGAGCCCTCGCCCCCGGCGGAGTCCCGGTCGGGCGCGCTCTGCGCCACGGCCGACTCACCTCGTCGCGTCAGTGCGGACGGCGCCCTGAGCGGCGCCTCCGGAGACGGCATCGCGGGGCGCCGCGTCGCGGGGAGCTGCGTCCTTGAGCTCGTCGGCACGGTGCACGGTGCGGCGCAGCGGCACCTCCTTGATCCCCAGGATGCAGATCAGGGAGAAGACGGCGAACGGCACGGTCACCATGAAGACGGTGGCGATGGCATCCCCGTAGGCGTTCTCGAAGATCAGACGGATCGGCTCCGGCAGGGCCGCCAGGTCAGGCACGGAGTGCGACGAACCGCCGCCACCCATCGCCTGGCCGAGCGCCTGCAACCCCCGGGTGACGGAGTCCGACACCTGGTGGGCCAGCAGCGCGCCGAGCGCGGCGACGCCGGCGGACCCACCGATGGAGCGGAAGAAGGCCACCAACGAGGAGGCCGCGCCCATGTCCGCGAACGCGGTGTTGTTCTGCACGGCCAGGACCAGGTTCTGCTGGATCGCCCCGATGCCCACGCCGAGCACGACCATCCACAGGCCGACCACGGCCAGGTTGGTCTCACGGTCGATCGTGCCGAGCAGCCCGAGACCGAGGATGATCAAGACCGCGCCGCCGACCAGGTAGCGCTTCCACTTGCCGGTGTCGGAGATCAGCTTGCCGGACAGGATTCCCGCGACGAGCGTGCCGCCGACCATGCAGATGGTCATCAGCCCGGCCCGGGTCGGGCTCATGCCCCGCGAGAGCTGGAAGTACTGGCTGAGGTAGACGCTGGCGCCGAACATCGCGATGCCCACGGTGATGGAGGCCACGGTGGCCAGCGCGGTGGTGCGGTCGCGGAACAGGCGCAGCGGGATCATCGGGTCGGAGGCGACCTTCGCCTCCCAGAACACGGCGAGCAGGGTGACGGCCACGGAGGCCACCAGGAGCACGTAGCTGGCGGTCGAGGTCCACGCGAACTGGTTGCCGGCCAAGGACACCCACACCAGCAGCAGCGAGACGCCGGCCATCAGGAGCAAGGCACCGACGACGTCGATCCGGGTCTGCTTGCGGGCCCGGGCGGGCAGCTTGAGCCGGGCCTGGAGCACGAACCAGCCGACGACGGCCAGGGGCAGGCTCACCCAGAAGCACCAGCGCCATCCGAGGGTGTCGACCACGAGGCCACCAATGAGCGGACCCGAGACGGTGGCCACGGCGAAGACCGCTCCGGTGTAGCCGGCGTAGCGGCCACGCTCGCGCGGCGGCACGATGCCGGCGATCACCACCTGGATCAGCGCCATCAGACCGCCGATCCCCAGTCCCTGCACCGCGCGGGCGCCGATCAGCACCTCCATGCTGGGCGCGAACCCGGCGACCAGCGCACCGACGGAGAAGATCACCAACGACGTCTGGACCAGGATCTTCTGGTTGAACAGGTCAGCCAGCTTGCCCCACACCGGAGTGGTGGCGGTCATGGTGAGCAGGGTGGCCACGACGACCCAGGTGTAGCCGGTCTGGCTGCCCTCGAGGTCGGCGACGATGCGCGGGAGCGCGTTGTTGACGATCGTGGAGGAGATCATCGCGGCGAACATGGCGAGCAGGAGCCCGCTCATGACCTGCAGGATCTGCTTGTGGGTCATCTCGGCGGGGATGCCGCCTGCGGGCGCACCGGCGGGGGCGGCCACGGACGCGGGGGCGTCAGGAGTGGTGGGTGAACTCACTGGATCTCGTTTCGGGGTGGGCGCCGAGGTGGCCCGCGGAGCGGGAATCGACTGGCGCACGAAGAGGTGGTCGGCAAGTCGTTGCCAAGGACAACCATTGACAAGGTTGTCACATGCAACTTTATTCCGCCAGTCCCTCCGCCCAGTCCCTCCTCCGGACCCTTGGTTCCTCACCCCGCCACGGTCCACCAGCACGTTTAGGAGACCCCCCACGGCGCGGGGTAGACAAGGGGCCATGCAGAAGATTCGGGTCTTCCTGCTCGACGACCACACCATCGTCCGTCACGGACTGCGGAGCTTGCTCGAGGCGGAGCACGACATGACCGTCGTCGGCGAGGCGGGCAGCGTGGCGGAGGGGCGCACCCGCGTCCTGCAGGCACGTCCCGACGTGGTGCTGCCCGACGCCCGGCTGCCCGACGGCTCCGGCGTGGAGGTCGCCCGCTGCCTGCGCGAGGAGTCTCCCCAGGTGCGCACGCTGATGCTGAGCAGCTACGACGACGAGGAGACCCTCGTCGACGCGTTCTCTGCCGGGGTGCACGGCTACGTGCTCAAGCAGATCGACGCCTCGTCCCTGCTCGACGGGATCCGCGCGGTGGCGGCGGGCAAGTCACTGGTCGCCCCCGCCGTGACGGCCCGGATGATGGAGCGGATGCGCAGGCACGGCCAGCCGGACCGCGACGAGCGGCTCGAGACGCTGACCACCCAGGAACGCCGCATCCTGGAGCTGATCGGCGACGGGCACACCAACCGTGAGATCGGCGATCGCCTCTTCCTGTCGGAGAAGACGATCAAGAACAACGTCACCTCGCTGCTCGCCAAGCTCGGCATCCAGCGACGCACCCAGGCCGCCGTCCTGGCGGCCGACCTGCGCCGCCGCTGAAGGACGCTGAACTCCGCCGGACGATGCCGAACGACGCCGAACGACGCGGGGCGGACGAGCCGTTCAGCGCATCCGGGGCGGAGCGTCCTTGCGCCGGTAGACCGAGGAGCGTCCCGCGGGCAGTCGCTCCCACCCGTCGTCGATGCCCGAAGTCATCTCGGCAGCCCCCAGGAACAGGTAGGCGTCCGGCGCCATCACCTGGCGCAGGCGGTGCAGGATCTCGCGCTTGGTCTGCACGTCGAAGTAGATGAGCACGTTGCGCATGAAGACGACGTCGAAGCGGCCCAGCTGGCTGAACGGGTGCAAGAGGTTCAGCGACGCGAACCGCACCATCGAGGCCACCTCGGGGTCCAGCTTCCAGTTCGTGCCCGAGCGCTGGAAGTACTTCACCAGCGTGGTGGCCGGCAGCCCACGGTTGACCTCGAGCTGGGAGTACTCCGCCCTGCGGGCCTTCTCGAGCACCTCCTCGGAGAGGTCAGTGCCGAGGATGTCGACGCCGAAGCCCGCCAGTTCCGGGGTCTCCCGGACCGTCATTGCGATGCTGTACGGCTCCTGACCGGTCGAGCAGGCGGCAGCCCAGACCCGCAGGCGACGGCCGGGACGGCGCAGCGCGAGCTCGGGCAGGACGTCCTGACGCAGCGCCACGAACGGGTCGCGGTCGCGGAAGAAGGAGGTCTCGTTGGTGGTCAGCGCCTCCACGATCTTGTTCAGGTGCACCGGGTTGCGGGTGCGCTGCACCTGCCGGACGAACTCGTCCACGTCGGCGAAGCCCAGCTGTCGCGCCAGCGTGCTCAGCCGCGACTCGACGAGGTACTCCTTGCCCGGCTCGAGCACGATGGCGCTCTGTGCACGGACGTGGTCACGCACGAACGCGAAGACGTCTGCTCCCAAGCTCATGCCTGACCTCCTCGTTCCTCGTTCGTCGCCGGCCACAGGCGGCGCTGCAGTTCCTGGGCCACCTGTGGGAGCGGCAGGACCTTCTCCACCAGCCCGGCCTGCGTCACCGCCCCGGGCATCCCCCAGACCACCGAGGTGGCCCGGTCCTGGGCGATCACCGACCCGCCGGACGCGATGATCCGCTCGGCCCCCTTGAGGCCGTCCTGGCCCATGCCGGTGAGGACCAGTGCGAGTACCGGACCACCGACCACGGTCGCCGCGGAACGGAACAGCACGTCCACCGCGGGGCGGCAGTAGTTCTCGGGTGGTTCCTGGTTGAGGTGCGCGACCAGGTCCCGGCCGGCCCGGACCACGGTCAGGTGGTGGTCGCCGGGGGCGATGGTGACCGTCCCCGGCGCGAGCACCATGCCCTGCCTCGCCTCCGCGACGGGGAAGTCACAGTTGCGGTCGAGACGCGCGGCGAACTGCGCGGTGAAGACCGGGGGCATGTGCTGCACGACGACGACCGGGACGGGCGGCGGTGGGAGCCGCTTGAGCACGGTGAAGAGTGCCTCCGGCCCGCCGGTCGAGCTCCCGATGACGAGCATCCTGTACTCGCCCGCGGGGACCCTCCGCTCGCGCGGCGCGGGGGCGGCAGGTGCAGAGCTGGCCGCCAGCGGACTGCGCCCCGGCACGGCCCCCCGCTGCTCGGGTGCGGCCGACTGCGCGGCGCGGGCGGCCGCCCCCGGGCGCACCGCGACGCCTCCGACAGCAGGGCTGCCGGGGCGGGGCACGAGGCTCTTGATGAGCGGGATCAGGGCGGCGCGGACCTGCTCCATGGAACGGCTGACGCTGCCCACGTTGGCCGGCTTCGGAACGTAGTCGGAGGCCCCGGCGGCGAGGGCGTCGAAGGTCGACGCGGCGCCCCGCTCGGTGAGCGTGGAGAACATGATCACCGGCACGCGGTTGCCGTTGGCCCGGATGGCCCGCACGGCGTCGATGCCGTCCATCTCCGGCATCTCGACGTCCATCGTCACCAGGTCGGGCTGGAACGTCTCGATCTTCTGCAACGCGGCACGCCCGTTGATCGCCGTGCCCACGACTTCGATGTCCGGGTCCTCGGAGAGGATGCCTGTGACCAGCCGTCGGATCACGACCGAGTCGTCGACGACGAGCACGCGGATGGGGGGCACGCGGGGTCCTTCGTTCATGTCCGCCGGGGCAACGGACACCGACCTGATCGGCCCCCGGCTGTACGACCTGAGCGAAGGCGCCCCACGATCTGCGATCCGGCCGGGGCCCGGGACCGACCCGTCCGGGGCATCCCGGAGGGTCGGTCCCGTCGGGACGCCTGGCCTCAGACGCGGAAGCTGGACACGCTCGCACGCAGCCTCTGCGCGAGCTCCGCGATCTCGCCCGTGGCCGCGTGGGCGTGAGTCACGGCCTCCGTGGTGCTCGCCGCGGCCTGGGAGACGCCGACGATGTTCGCCGCGATCTGGCTCGTGCCCTGCGCGGCCTCCGCCACGTTGCGACCCATCTCGTTCGTCGTCGCGGTCTGCTCCTCCACCGCCGCTTGTATGTACCGACCTTGAAGACCTGCATGGCCACACCTACCTTGTCAAGGAGGTCCTTGAAGAACATGGTCTGGATAGCCATACCACGCCATTCGAGTATGCCCTTTGGGTTGATGAGAACATTGTCGGCTACAGAACAAAGGTAATATGTGCCTTGTGAGTAGTTGTCGCCGTATGAAACGATAAACTTGCCTGTCTTCTTGAACTTAACAAGGGCATCGCGAATCTCTTGAAGACTTGCTGGTGTCGAACCCGACAATGAACCTGCTTCAAGGTAGATTCCCTTGATGTCATCCTCTGTCTCTGCACGTTGGATAGCTGTGAGTATGTCTTCAAGTCCCTGCTGCTCCATTCCTGAATTGCCGAGAAGTGATGCAAGTGGATTTTGCTCAGAACGCTCTTCAATAGAACCGTTGAGTTTTATGACTAATACGGAGTTGTCTTGCAACTTGACATTGGATGATGAACCTGCCATGCCTATGAGTGTCACGACAGAAAAGATGGCCATCACAAGGCCAAATACGATCAGACCTACTACAGTGGCAAGAACGTATTTAAGAAATTGTTTAATGCAATTTTTATTTTAATGATTTGTAATATTCTGTTGCTGCGAGCAACCAAGCACCTGTACCAAATGGAGCCTGACTATGTGCATCTACTGTGCGGGTTGGGTCTGGTTTCTCACCGATTGGTTGTACATAACCGAT
>JAZQNT010000634.1:0-11200 GCA_045627505.1 Nocardioides sp. | reverse complement strand
GACATTTCTAAAATGGTTCCTGAAGAAGTTGAAAAAGCATTGAAAGAAAAATTTTCAAAAAAATAAAAAAGTTTTAAAAAATTAAGTAAAAAACACTTGAATAAAATTTTATAATTTGATAATATAAATATATCGCGACGGAATATAGCGCAGCTGGTAGCGCGCTTGGTTTGGCCGAGTGGCTCACCGACGAGCGGCTGGACGGCTGGTTCGCGCGGCTCCTCACGGGCCGTCCTGTGGGCGACGGCGTCGAGCTGCAGGCCGCGCTGGCGCCGTTCACATTGGAGCCGACGGTGCCGGTGCCGGTGACGGACGAGGCGGAGATCGAGAACGCATTCGAGCGTGCGCGCCGGGCGCAACGGCTCTGGGCCGAGCGACCGCTGGAGGACCGGACCTCGATCGTCCTGGCCTTCCACGACCTGTTGCTGGCCGAGCAGGAGGAGGTGCTCGACCTGATCCAGTGGGAAACGGGCAAGGCTCGGTTCCACGCCTACCAGGAGATCGGTCAGGTCGCGGCGTTGGCCCGCCACTACGGGGTGCGGGCGGGGCACTACCTCAGGACGCAGAGACGGCGCGGAATGGTGCCGGGGGCGACCGTGGTCAGGGAACGCAGGGTGCCCAAGGGGGTCGTGGGGATCATCTCGCCCTGGAACTACCCGCTGTACCTGGGCGTCGGCGACGCGATCCCGGCGTTGCTCTCCGGCAATGCCGTGGTGTCCAAGGCCGACTCCCAGACGCCGTTGACGTTGCTCTGGACCCGCGAGCTGATGGCCAGGGCGGGGCTGCCGGAGGATGTCTGGCAGGTCGTCACCGGGCGGGGGCAGGTCAGCGGCGCGGTCCTCGTCGACCGTGCCGACTTCGTGATGTTCACCGGGTCGACGCGGACCGGGCGTGCGGTGGCACGCCGGGCAGCGCGTCGCCTCGTGCAGGTCTCCCTGGAGCTGGGCGGCAAGAACTCCCTGGTCGTCCGACCGGACGCCGACCTCGCGACGGCTGCGCGCGGGGCGGTGAGTGCGGCGTTCACCAACTGCGGGCAGATGTGCATCCACGTCGAGCGGATCCACGTGCACGAGTCGGTCTACGACGCGTTCCGGCAGGAGCTCGTGGCGGCGATCGGCGAACTCCGCCTCGGCAGCGCCTACGACTACGGCGTCGACGTCGGTTGCCTCACCTCGGTGGACCAGCTGGAGACCGTCACCGCCCACGTGCAGGATGCCGTTGCCCAGGGAGCAGTGGTGGTGGTCGGTGGCGAATCCCGGCCCGACCTCGGTCCGCTCTTCTACGAGCCGACGGTGCTCGAAGGCGTGGCGCCGACGATGCGCGTCTTCGCCGAGGAGACGTTCGGTCCTGTGGTCGCGCTCCATCGCTACGCCAATGATGCCGAGGCTCTCGCCCAGGCCAACCAGGGCAGCTACGGCCTCGCCGCCTCCGTGTGGGGCAAGGACGTGCGCGGGGCCGAGGCGATCGCGGTCGGGATCCGCGCGGGCGCGGTGAGCATCAACGACGGAGCCGGGGCCGCGGCGGGAAGTGTCGAGGCGGGCATGGGCGGCATGGGGGACAGTGGTCTGGGTCGCCGCCACGGTGTCGAGGGGATGGTGAAGTACACCGACGCACAGACGCTGGCCCGGCAACGTTGGCTCCCGCTGGGGCCAGCGCGCGGAGCATCGGTGGAGCGCTTCGTCGCCTCGGCCACGAGGCAGCTGCGTCTGATGCGCAGGCTGGGGCTGCGGTGAGTGCGCTGGGCAGCGGTGGGCTGCGCGCCCGATCGGCCCCGGTCCTGGCTCGATTCGGTGAGCTGCGCCGGCGCGAGGGTGTCGTCGACGTCCAGGAGCTGAGCGACCTCTGGGACGAGTTGGAGACCGTCGACGTGCACGAGGTGCTGGGGGAGTGGAGAGGCTTCGCCTTTCCCACGGGACACCCGGTGGACGCCCTGCTGGAGAGACGCCGCTGGTACGGGAAGCGGTTCGTCTCGCTCGACGAGGCGCAGCCCCTCATCTGCTGGGGGGAGGACGGGCAGCTCTTCTCCGACGTGGGCGCCGGCAAGGGCGAGGCGAGCCTGTGGAACGTCGAGTTCCGCGGGGAGGTGACCGCTTCCATGGTCTACGACGGGCAGGCGGTCATTGACCACTTCAAGCGGGTGGACGACGAGACCCTGATGGGCGTCATGAACGGCAAGGCGAGGTGGGTGCTGGCCGACGGACAGCACTTCTGGTTCGGCCTCGAGCGGGTCCGGGGGCAGTGGTCGCCGGGCGTCGAGGTCACGAGTGTGATTGAGGGACGGGGCAACAGATGAGCAGTGAAGTGGTCGCGCCACGGTTCCTCTACGACGAGGACCAGGAGGCGCTGCGGGAGACCGTGAGGGCCTTCGTGGCCAAGCACGCCGAACCCAACGTGGAGAGGTGGCGCGCCCAGGGGAGGGTCGACCGATGGCTGTTCGAGGAGGCTGCCGCCGCGGGTCTGCTCGGTTTCAACATTCCCGAGGAGTACGGAGGGGGTGGGATCGAGGACTTCCGCTTCAATGCGGTCATTGGTGAGGAGTTCTCCCGCAACCCCGTCTCGGACGGCCTGGCCTGCGTCGGTCTGTCCAGCGACATCGTGATCCCGTACTTCACCGACCTCACCAACGACGAGCAGAAGGCCCGTTGGCTTCCCGGGATCGCCCGCGGCGAACTGATCGTGGCCGTCGCGATGACCGAACCCGGTACGGGCAGCGACTTGGCCGGCATCTCCACCAGCGCGGTCCGTGATGGCGACGACTACATCGTCAACGGCAGCAAGGTGTTCATCTCCAACGGGCAGAACGCCGACCTCGTCGTGACCGCCGTGCGCACCGGACCGGACGCACACAAGGGTCTGAGCCTGGTCGTGATCGAGAGCGACCGTGAGGGGTTCGCTCGCGGCCGCAACCTGGAGAAGGTGGGGCTGCATGCGCAGGACACCTCCGAGCTGTTCTTCAGCGACGTCCGGGTGCCCGCCGCCAACCTGCTCGGCAATGAGGGCGACGGCTTCCTGGGCCTGGTGAAGAACCTGCCCCAGGAGCGCATCAGCATCGCGGCCAACGCGGTCGCCGCGGCCGAGGGCGTGCTCGAGCGGACGTTGCAGTACGTCAAGGAGCGCACGGCCTTCGGGCGCCCTATCGGCAACTTCCAGAACACCCGTTTCGAACTGGCCGAGATGGTCACGGCCGTACGCGTCTCCCGGGCGTACGTCGACGGCCTGCTGGTGCAGCAGACGCGGGGCGAGCTCAGTGCCGCCGACGCTGCGGCGGCGAAGTTCTGGTGCACCGAGCAGTACGTCGACGTGGTCAACCGATGCCTGCAGCTGCACGGTGGGTACGGGTACATGCTCGAGTACCGCATCGCGCACGACTACCTGGACTCCCGGATCACGACCATCTATGGAGGGACGACCGAGATCATGAAGGAGATCGTCGGTCGCGACCTGGGGCTCTGAGCGCGGCGGCCGGCAGCCGCGCGCGACGACGCGAGGCTGTCATTGAAAACCGGTCCAGGTTGACTTGTTTTCACGTAACCTCCTGATGTTCGACTGCAGGCGAGGGAGGGACCACCGTGCGTAGTGATGCACTCAGACGCCGTCAGGCGCTGCTGCTGGCTGCACGCAGCCTCTTCTCCCAGCGAGGTCGTGAGGTCCCGCTGGAAGCGGTCGCGGATGAGGCAGGGGTGGGCATCGCCACCCTGTACCGCAACTTCTCCTCGCGCCAGGACCTGATCTCCGAACTCACCCACGCGCTGCTCACGGGCGTGACCGAGCACGCGCGACGCGCCCAGGAACGATTGGATGATCCCGAGCTCGACCGGGAGGGCGCTGCCCTCGTCTGGGCCGAGTTCGTCGACCACCTGGTGGACCTCGAGCTGGGCGCCCTGACGCAGGGGCTCGCCGTGGAGGCTCCGGGGGAGCTGACGCCCGAGGTGCGCGCTTCCCAGCGGATGGCGGCGGTGGAGGTCGAGGCGGTGTTGGCGAAGCTGCGCAGCCACGGGCTGGTCAGGGACGATGTCGGCCCACTCGACGTGGTCCTGGGTCTCGGGCTGGTGACCCGCCCGCTTCCCCAGGCAATCGGTCGTGGGGTTCCGGGGATGGCGGCCCGGATGGTGGAGATCTTCGTCGCGGGCATGCGTCCCGTCTCCTGAGGCGGGACCTCGCCCGGCCCGTTCCCGACGGCGCTCCACGCCTGGGTGGCGCCTTGAGTGGTG
The DNA here is from genome assembly GCA_045627505.1 of Nocardioides sp. Taxonomy (GTDB): domain Bacteria; phylum Actinomycetota; class Actinomycetes; order Propionibacteriales; family Nocardioidaceae; genus Nocardioides. The sequence continues at coordinate 6,989 of JAZQNT010000634.1, read as the reverse complement.
GAGACCACCCGGAGCCCACCCCGCGGAGGAGGGGCGCGGTCGTCCACTGTGCCGGTGACCTAGCGTCTGGCCAGTGGATCTCACCGTCATCCTGGGCCCGATGAAGTCCGGCAAGTCCCTGGAACTCATCTCCCTGCTCTCTCCGCTACGCCACTCGAACGTGACGCACGCGGTGTACCAGTCATCGCGGCACGGACGCGACGACGGCGTCGTCTCCCGCGTGGGCGGGGTCCTCGAGACGCGCAAGGTCGCCGACCTCGCCGGCGCCATCGCCGACGACGTCGAGGTGGTTGGCGTGGACGAGGTGCACATGTTCTCGGACAAGGACGTCCGGGTGGTTGACGAACTGCTGCAACGCGGCACCCGCGTGGTGGTGGCCGGCCTGGATCTGGATCACCTCGGTCGACTCTTCGAACCGGTGATCCAGCTCCTCGAGCTCGGTCCGGCGAAGGTCGTCCACCGTCGTGCGGTCTGCGACCGGTGCCGGCGGTTCAATGCCACGCACACCCAGGTCCTGCACCGCGGTGAGCCGTACCTGGCAGTGGTGGCAGGTGCGCTGCCCGATGACGGGACCTACACCTACGAGGCGCGCTGCCGGGAGTGTTTCGTGCGTCCCGCCGCCTGACCAACGGTGCCGGCCCCTCGTGCTGAGGGGCCGTGGGAGACTGGTGGGGTGAAGCGCAGTGCGAACGGGTCGGGGAAGCAGAGCGGCCGACGGGGAGGTCCCGCGGGAGGTGCCGTGATGGGCAACCCGATGGCCGAACAGGTGGGTCCGGAGTTCCATGACCTCCTCTCCCTGCGCGCCGCACTCGCGCCCGCCGGTGCCGAGATGCCCGATGCTGCGGAGGCGGAGGCGCTCGTGCACTCGGGGCGTCTGTTGACGGTGCGGGCCTTCGACGGCACCGCGATGTTCCCCACCTGGCAGGTGGTCGACGGTCAGGTCCTGCCCGGTCTGGCGGAGGTGCTGGACGCCATGGCCGGCCAGCCTGCATGGTCCGTCGGGCTCTGGCTGACCACCCACCACGACGAGCTGGGCTGCACCCCCCGCGCCGTGCTCGAGCGAGGCGGCGACCATGCCCGGGTGGTCGAACTGGCCAGGGAGACGGCGCGTCGCTGGAGCTGATGCCGTGCAGCCGGTCCCTCACGCACTGCAGGGCACGAGAGCAGTGCCTGCGCCCGTCCGTGCGGGGCGGCTGGCGTCGGTGTGCATGAGTACTGGGACGATGGACAGATGATGTTCTCCCGTGAGCCTCGTCCCGCTGTTCGTTGGTCATTGCACTCGATGCAGATCCTCATGGTGATCTCCGTGGTGGTCGGCGGGAGCCTCTTCGGGCTCGCCCTCGCGCTGTGGCCCAGTGGTGTGGTCGATCGCGTGCTGGGTGGAGTCCTGCTGCTCGGCGTAGTGACGTGCGTGGTGTGGGTGGTGGCGTTCCTCAGTCGTCCCGTGAAGTGACGCCCGTGAAGTGACGCCCCGTGACCTGCCCGAGGCAGGTGACGCCGCGCGCAGGTGGGTGAAGGTTGCGGATGACGGCACGAAGGCATCACTAACTTGAACGATTCCAGAAAACGCGTATCGTTCACACCATGCCGAAAGACCCCGAGGAATTGCTGCGCGAGGCGTCACTGCGTGTGACGCGTCCGCGCGTCGCCGTTCTCAGGGCTCTCGCGGCTCATCCCCACGCCGACGCCGACGAGGTGGCTCACCACGTCCGCGCCGACCTCGGGAAGGTCTCGACGCAGGCTGTCTACGACGTCCTCAAGGCCCTCACTGAGACGCGCATCGTGCGCCGGATCGAGCCCCAGGGCTCTCCTGCCCGGTACGAGACCCGCGTGGGGGACAACCACCACCACGTGGTGTGTCGTGGCTGCGGCGTCATCGGCGACGTCGAGTGCGCGGTGGGCCACACCCCGTGCCTGACCGCATCCGACGACCACGGCTTCACCATCGACGAGGCCGAGGTCGTCTACTGGGGCACCTGTCCCGACTGCTCCACCCCCTGATCTTCACCCACTGATTTCCACTGCACAGGACCGGAAGGAACCAACGTGTCTGAGACCCCCGACGCCGTTGTCGGCGAGATGAACGAGACCAGCGGCAAGTGCCCCGTGCTCCACGGCCAGCCGCACCCGGGACAGGGCGACGCCAACAAGAACTGGTGGCCGAACACCCTCAACCTCAAGATCCTCGCCAAGAACCCCGACGTCACCAATCCCCACGACGCCGACTTCGACTACAAGGCTGCCTTCGAGTCCCTCGACCTCGCTGCGGTCAAGGCCGACCTCAAGGCGGTCATGCCCGACTCGCAGGACTGGTGGCCGGCTGACTTCGGCCACTACGGCGGTCTCATGATCCGCATGGCGTGGCACGCGTCCGGCACCTACCGCTCGGGCGACGGACGTGGAGGTGCAGGTCACGGCCAGCACCGTTTCGCGCCGCAGAACTCCTGGCCCGACAACGGCAACCTGGACAAGGCCCGTCGCCTGATCTGGCCGGTCAAGAAGAAGTACGGCCAGAAGATCTCCTGGGCCGACCTGATGATCCTCGCCGGCAACGTCGCGCTCGAGGACATGGGCTTCCAGACCTTCGGCTTCGGTGGCGGTCGCCCCGACGTCTACGAGCCCGACGCTGACGTCTACTGGGGTCCCGAGACCGAGTGGCTCGAGGACCAGCGCTACTCCGGCGACCGTGACCTGCTCGACCCGCTGGCTGCGGTCCAGATGGGCCTCATCTACGTCAACCCCGAGGGCCCCAACGGCAACCCGGACCCGCTGGCCTCGGCCATCGACATCCGCGAGACGTTCAAGCGGATGGGTATGGACGACGAGGAGACCGTCGCCCTCATCGCCGGTGGCCACACCTTCGGCAAGACCCACGGTGCCGGGGACGCCGCCCTCGTCGGCCCCGAGCCCGAGGCCGCCCCGATCGAGGAGCAGGGCCTGGGCTGGAAGTCCTCGCACGCCTCGGGCAAGGGCATCGACGCCATCACGTCCGGCCTCGAGGTCACGTGGACCTACCACCCGACCCGTTGGGACAACGAGTTCTTCCACATCCTCTTCGCCTATGAGTGGGAGCTCTTCACCTCGCCCGCCGGTGCGAAGCAGTGGCGCCCGGTGAACAACGGCGGCGCCGACCTGGTTCCCGAGTCGCAGGGCGAGGGCAAGCGCGAGCCGCGCATGCTCACCTCCGACCTCGCGCTCCGGTTCGACCCGGTCTACGGCGAGATCTCCAAGCGCTTCAAGGACGACCAGGAGGCCTTCGCCGAGGCCTTCGCCCGTGCCTGGTTCAAGCTCACCCACCGCGACATGGGCCCGAAGGCCCGCTACCTGGGTCCCGAGGTCCCGGCCGAGGACCTGATCTGGCAGGACCCGCTGCCGGCCCGCACCGGTGAGGAGCTCACGGACGCCGACATCGCCGCCCTCAAGGCTGCCATCGCCGGCACCGGCCTCACGGTCTCCGAGCTGGTCGCCACGGCCTGGGCCTCGGCCGCCACCTACCGCTCCTCGGACAAGCGTGGTGGCGCCAACGGCGCGCGCCTCCGCCTCGAGCCGCAGATCAACTGGGCGGCGAACAACCCCGAGCGCACCAAGAAGGTCCTCGCGGCCCTCGAGGGCGTGAAGGCCGGCTTCGACACGGAGGTCAAGCAGGTCTCCCTGGCCGACCTGATCGTCCTGGCAGGTGGCGTGGGCATCGAGCAGGCTGCCGCTGACGCCGGCACCCCGGTCACCGTGCCGTTCACCCCCGGTCGCGTCGACGCCACCCAGGAACAGACCGACGTCGACAACTTCGCCTGGCTGGAGCCCCGCTACGACGGCTTCCGCAACTACCTGGAGAAGAAGTCGAAGGCTGCCACCGAGTACCTGCTGCTCGACCGCGCCAACCTGCTCGGCGCCTCCGCCCCGGAGATGACCGTCCTGGTGGCGGGCCTGCGCGTCCTCGACACCAACTGGGACGGCTCCAAGGTCGGTGTCCTCACCGAACGTCCGGGCCAGCTGACCCAGGACTTCCTGACCAACCTCCTCGAGCACCAGACCTGGACCCCGGTCGAGGGCACCGAGGAGGAGCTGTTCACCTCCGACAAGGGGTGGACCGGTTCCCGCTACGACCTGATCTTCGGGTCGAACTCGGAGCTGCGTGCGCTCGCCGAGGTGTACGCCGCCGACGACGCGGACCAGAAGTTCGTCAAGGACTTCGCCGCTGCCTGGGCGAAGGTCATGGACAACGACCGCTTCGACCTGCGCTGATCCCACGCCCCCGCTGAACGTGGGGGAGTGAGCAGGGCCCGGACACCTCGTACGAGGTGACCGGGCCCTCTGCGTGTCCCGGACGCGCGCACGTCCTGGGCCGAGGCCCGGCGTGGACGCGTTTCGAGGTCGCCCCCGCGTCCGATCGTGGGACGCTCCGTCGGCGCTGTGACGTCGAAGCAACTTTCTCGCCGCTAGAGGATATATTTCGAGGACGACTTGTCCTGAGATGTTGGCAGTATCCCTTGACCGTGAATTGTCTGACATTTATGCTCGTCCGTAGTTGTTGCCTACGTGAGGAGTAGACCGTGAGCGTGAAGCCCGGTTGGCAGGGTCGTTATTTCGAGGACTTCGAGGTCGGTGACATCTACCAGCACCCGCTGGGGCGCACCGTGACGGAGTACGACAACATCCAGTTCACGCTGATGACGATGAACACCAACCAGAGCCACTTCAACACCGAGTACTCCAAGAAGTCGGAGTTCGGGAAGCCGCTCGTCGTGTCCACCCTGACCGTCGCCATCGCTGTCGGTCAGTCCGTCACCGACCTCACCCAGAACGCCTTCGCGAACCTGGGCTGGGACGACATCAAGATGACCCACCCGGTCTTCGCCGGCGACACCCTGTGGAGCGAGTCCGTCGTGCTGGAGAAGCGCGAGTCCGCCTCGCGCCCGCACGCAGGCATCGTGACGGTCAAGACCCGCACCCTGAACCAGAACGGTGACGAGGTCTGCTCGTTCAAGCGCATGTTCTACGTCTACAAGGCCGGTGCGGAGCAGCTCGAGGGCATCTTCCCCGAGGGCAAGCGCTCCATCCTCAACGGCACCTTCCTGGCCGAGGGCTGAGGTAGACGACGATGCGGATCACCTTCGCCCCCTGGGGAGAGACGCTCGCTGAGCTCGCCGACGCCGCACGCCGTGCGGAAGAGGCCGGCGCCGAGGTTGTCTGGGTCCCCGAGCTCCACCGCTCCGCCGCCGTAGCTGCGGCCGCGCTTGCCCAGGCCACCACGACCGCCAAGGTCGGCACCGCCATCCAGCTGGCGTTCACCCGCAGCCCGATGATCACGGCCCTCGAGGCCCTCGACATCGACGAGCTGGCCGACGGCCGGTTCATCCTCGGTCTCGGCACCGGCGTCCAGCGACTCAACGAGTCCTGGCACAACGCCCGTTGGGGCAAGCCGGTCGGTCACATGCGCGAGGTGGTCCGCAACGTCCGTCACTTCGTCGCGAACGCGCACAAGGGTGAGGAGATCGCCCTCGAGGGCGAGTTCGAGCCCATGAACATCCGCGGGTACGAGCGTCCCCACGCCCCCACCCGCACCGAGATCCCGATCTACCTGGCCGCCATGGGCCCGGCGATGACCCGTCTCGCCGGTCGCATCGGTGACGGCTGGATCTCGCACGAGCTCTGCTCCCCGTCCTACCTCTCCGAGCGCATCCTGCCGGAGATCAACGCCGGCCTGGAGAAGGCCGGACGCGAGCGCTCCGCGATCGACCTCGTCGTCTCGGCCTGCTGCTCCGTCGACGCCGACCCGAAGGCTGCCTTCGACCGCGTCAAGGCGCACGTCGGCTTCTACGCCTCGGTTCGCACCTACGCCGACTTCTTCGAGTTCCACGGCCTCGGCGAGGCCCAGGCCGCCGTCATCGAGGCGTTCCGGGCAGGTCAGGGCGCCGACTACCTCGGCGACGTCGTGACCCAGGAGATGACCGACGCGATCACCCTCAACGGTGACCGCGAGCGCGTGATCGAGCAGATCGCCGCCTACGAGGGCATCGCCGACGCCGTCAAGCTCTCCGCCCCCACCCACGGCCTCAGCGCCGCCGAGATCCGCAAGGGTCAGGACGAGGTCATCGGCCTGATCGCAGCCATCAAGGGAGGCGCCCTGTGAGCACTGCAGCACCCCGCAAGCCGCTGGAGGACATCCGCATCATCTCGCTCGAGCAGTACGGCGCCGGTCCGTTCGGATCCGTGCACCTGGCTGACCTCGGCGCAGAGATCATCAAGATCGAGGACCCGAGCGTCGGCGGCGACGTCGGCCGCTACGTGCCGCCGTACTTCGAGGAGGAGGACTCCCTCTTCTTCGAGACCTTCAACCGCAACAAGAAGTCGATCTCGATCGACATCAAGACCCCTGAGGGTCGTGCGGTCTTCGAGGACCTGGTGCGCAACGCCGACGCCGTCTACTCCAACCTGCGCGGTGACGTGCCGGAGAAGATCGGCATCACCTACGAGCAGCTCAAGCACATCAATCCCAAGATCGTGTGCTGCTCGCTGACCGGCTTCGGCATGACCGGCCCGCGCATGAAGGAACCCGGGTACGACTACGTGCTGCAGGGCCTGGCCGGCTGGATGGAGCTCACCGGTGAGCCCGACGGCCCGCCCACCAAGTCCGGCCTCTCGCTGGTCGACTTCTCCGGCGGTTACGTCGCCGCCCTGTCGCTGATGTCCGGCCTGCACGCAGCGGCCCGCGACGGTGTCGGCATGGACTGCGACGTCTCGCTGTACGACACCGCGATGGCGATGCTGACCTACCCCGCCACGTGGCACCTGAACGCCGGCTACCAGCCGTCGCGCATCAGCCACTCCGCGCACCCCTCGCTGGTGCCCTTCCAGGCCTTCCAGGCCTCGGACGGTTGGCTGGTCGTGGGTTGCGCCAAGGAGAAGTTCTGGCAGCGTCTCGCCGTCGTCATCGGTCGCCCCGAGTGGGCGCAGGAGGACTCGCCGTACGCGACCTTCTCCGACCGCAA